>NZ_PTRI01000022.1:0-86283 GCF_002965965.1 Escherichia sp. MOD1-EC5495 | reverse complement strand
GTAGCGCGGTGGTCCCACCTGACCCCATGCCGAACTCAGAAGTGAAACGCCGTAGCGCCGATGGTAGTGTGGGGTCTCCCCATGCGAGAGTAGGGAACTGCCAGGCATCAAATTAAGCAGTAAGCCGGTCATAAAACCGGTGGTTGTAAAAGAATTCGGTGGAGCGGTAGTTCAGTCGGTTAGAATACCTGCCTGTCACGCAGGGGGTCGCGGGTTCGAGTCCCGTCCGTTCCGCCACCCTAATTAGGGGCGTAGTTCAATTGGTAGAGCACCGGTCTCCAAAACCGGGTGTTGGGAGTTCGAGTCTCTCCGCCCCTGCCAGAAATCATCCTTAGCGAAAGCTAAGGATTTTTTTTGTCTGAAATAACCCTCTCCGAAGTAAATCCTTCCATCGGCATCCTTGCCGGCTATTTTGATTAATACACATCATCCAGTACGTTAATTTTCAATAGATCGCGAATCAACGCATTTTTATCGCTATTTTGCAGCCATATGGCATAGAGCGGTCGTGAAAGAGTTGTGCTGTCGACAACGGTATGCAGTCCGCCTTTCTTACGTGCCCAACTCACCGGTAGCCATGTGCAACCATTAAGCATCGCAATCTGTTGCTGTGCCAGTTCAGCAGAACTGGTTGTTAGCATTGGAACTTCATCAGCACCGATCAAACCAGCCTCATGTTGTTGAAAATCCGGCCCCCATTCCAGACGGAGATAGTTAAGCTCACCTTTTAGCTTAGAAGGGGCACTGGTATAGAGTGCTAAAGTAAAATGCCCCAGTAACTGACTACTAAATTCATCCATTTTGGGTGCTTCAGTAGTAATAAGAAGATCAAGCTGGCGTTCATGCAACTGTTTTACCAGAGACTGCCGTTGGGCAATTCGCGCTTCGAACTGTAAGCCTGTATGGGCATCCTGATTTTGATACAAGCGTCCCAGCCACTGATTAAGCATACATTCCCACAACGAGGCGCTGGCACCGATAGAAAACTCATTATGTCGTGAGGTATGCGCTACCTCCTTACGAGCGGTCTGCCAGGTGCTCATGAGTGTTTCTGCATAAGGCAAAAGCTTTTCACCGGCTGCGGTTAAACGGATATTGTTTCTGTGACGGGTGAAAAGATTCACACCCAGCTGATTTTCTAGTTGTCTGATCCGAAAGCTCACTGCTGACTGGGTCAGATAGAGCGATTCAGCCGCTCGGCCAAAGTGACGCGTTCGGCTAACTTCCAGGAAAGTTTTTAACAATTCCGTATCCACAGTGCTCTCCGCAAAATTATTTGTCGTTATGATTTAAATGTTTTGTTTTACACTCTGTCAAGCGTAACTAATACTCCGCGCCATAACTAGCTCGGTCAAAGAATTAGGAGCGTGCAGGATGGCGGAAAGCTTTACGACGACTAATCGATATTTCGACAATAAACATTATCCACGTGGATTCTCTCGTCATGGTGATTTCACCATCAAAGAGGCACAACTGCTTGAACGTCATGGTTATGCCTTCAATGAGCTGGATCTCGGCAAACGCGAGCCGGTTACCGAGGAAGAGAAACTCTTCGTAGCAGTATGCCGTGGCGAACGTGAGCCAGTGACAGAAGCAGAACGCGTGTGGTCCAAGTATATGACGCGTATCAAGCGTCCAAAACGTTTTCACACTCTTTCCGGCGGTAAACCGCAGGTCGAAGGTGCTGAAGACTACACCGATTCCGACGATTAATAAAAAGGGCGAAATGCCCTTTTTTTACGTCAGCAGCTTTTGCAAATGGATGAGCAAACGGTCGATAGCCCGATAACTTACAGCCTCTTGTAAATGCTGACGTGTGATGGTGTCAGACTGATCAATATCAGCTATGGTTCTTGATACTTTCAGTAATCGCTGCCAGGCACGAATCGATAACCCCAGATGGATTAGCGTTTCTTCCAGCCACTGTGCGTCCTCGCTCTCAAGCTTGCAAAATTGTCGTATTTCCGGACTATCCAGCCAGGCATTCAGTTTATTCTGCCGCTTAAATTGGCGCTCTCTGGCGGCCATTACGCGTTGTTTAACAGTGGCGCTGCTTTCCCCCTGAATGACCGCTTTGCTCAAAATACCGGGTGGCGGTAGCGGGATCTCCAGTGAGAGGTCAAAGCGGTCAAGAAAGGGACCGGAGAGTCGGTTGAGATAACGCAGCGTTTGTTCCGGCGTGCAGCGGTTATGGTTCCCTTGATAATGTCCTGTTGGGCTGGGATTCATCGCCGCAACAAGCTGGAAACGGGCTGGATAGGTTATTTTTGCTCGTGTGCGTGAAAGATGGATTTGCCCTGACTCTATGGGTTCCCGCAAGGCATCCAGTGTACGCCGTTCAAATTCAGGTAGTTCATCAAGAAAAAGTACGCCGTTATGCGCCAGCGAAATTTCACCAGGCCCGGGAATTGCACCACCGCCCACCATCGCAGTTAACGACGCACTGTGGTGCGGTGAACGGAACGGGCGCTGCCGCCATTGTTTTTGCACTGATTCGGCATTTACCAGACTTAATATTGCGGCACTCTCCAGTGCCTCTTCATTGCTTAAATCTGGCAACAGGCCATTAATACGGCTGGCGAGCATCGTTTTGCCTGTTCCCGGTGGCCCAATCAATAAAAGGTTATGTCCGCCAGCAGCAGTAATTTCCAGTCCTCGCTTTCCTTGTTCCTGACCGACAACATCACTGAGATCATGTTGTAGCACCCGGGATACTGCATCAGTTGGTTTCGGGCGTTCGAGAGTGTGCTTACCTTCCAGAAATGCACAGACAGCCTGCAGATGATCGGCTATCAGACACCCTTCACCGTTAATTAACCCCACTTCAGCTTCGTTGTCTTTCGCGACGATAATCTTTCTGCCTGACTTAATGGCTTCAGTTGCGCTGGATATTGCGCCTGGAACACCACGCAGAGCGCCCGTAAGTGCCAGTTCTCCGACTAATTCATATTCATCCAACTGATTCGCTGTAAGCTGTTCAGAGGCCGCCAGCAATGCAATGGCGATAGGTAAATCATATCGCCCTCCTTCTTTCGGTAGATCGGCAGGAGCAAGGTTAATGGTGATTTTTTTCGCCGGATATTCATATCCGCTATTGATAATGGCGCTGCGCACGCGATCGCGGGCTTCTTTTACCGTTGTTTCTGGTAAGCCCACCATTGTTAAGCCTGGTAGACCTTTACTGATATGTACCTCAACAGTGATTGGGGGAGCGTTTACTCCCAGGGCGGCACGAGTATGAACAATTGACAGTGACATAAGTCCTCCTTAAGCCACCATTATGAACATAAGAGATCCCTGCTGTAGTCTGCGAAATTGTGTTATTTAGCGGCTGATTCCCGTTTATTTATGCAAAGTAATTTGAGTTGTATTAGTGATGGAATCACTCTCGCAAAAATAAAAAGCACAAAAAATAGTCACTCAAAGAGCGCGAGAATTATACGGAAATTGAATTTTTTTCACTCACAAATTTTCATATAAAAAACAATGGTTTTTATAGAAATTATTATGAGAGTCATAAGAATCGGATAAAAAATATCTTGTGCTATTCGCAAAATCTATGGTAACTCTTTAGGCATTCCTTCGAACAAGATGCAAGAAAAGACAAAATGACAGCCCTTCTACGAGTGATTAGCCTGGTCGTGATTAGCGTGGTGGTGATTATTATCCCACCGTGCGGGGCTGCACTTGGACGAGGAAAGGCTTAGAGATCAAGCCTTAACGAACTAAGACCCCCGCACCGAAAGGTCCGGGGGTTTTTTTTGACCTTAAAAACATAATCGAGAAGCAGACAATGAATAACAGCACAAAATTCTGTTTCTCAAGATTCAGGACGGGGAACTAACTATGAATGGCGCACAGTGGGTGGTACATGCTTTGCGGGCACAGGGTGTGAACACCGTTTTCGGTTATCCGGGTGGCGCAATTATGCCTGTTTACGATGCATTGTATGACGGTGGCGTGGAACACTTGCTGTGCCGGCATGAACAGGGCGCGGTAATGGCGGCTATCGGTTATGCCCGTGCTACCGGCAGAACTGGTGTGTGCATCGCCACATCTGGCCCTGGCGCAACCAACCTGATCACTGGTCTGGCAGATGCGCTGTTAGATTCCATCCCTGTCGTTGCCATCACCGGTCAGGTGTCCGCACCGTTCATCGGCACCGACGCATTTCAGGAAGTGGATGTCCTGGGATTGTCGTTAGCCTGTACCAAACACAGCTTCCTGGTACAGTCGCTGGAAGAGTTGCCGCGCATCATGGCCGAAGCGTTTGATGTCGCCAGCTCAGGTCGTCCCGGTCCGGTTCTGGTCGATATCCCTAAAGATATCCAGTTAGCCAGCGGTGATCTGGAACCCTGGTTCACCACCGTTGAAAACGAAGTGACTTTCCCACATGCCGAAGTCGAGCAAGCGCGCCAGATGCTGGCAAAAGCGCAAAACCCGATGCTGTATGTTGGCGGCGGCGTGGGTATGGCGCAGGCGGTTCCTGCTCTGCATGAATTTCTCGCTGCCACAAAAATGCCTGCCACCTGCACGCTGAAAGGGCTGGGCGCAGTCGATGCGGATTATCCGTACTATCTGGGGATGCTGGGGATGCACGGCACCAAAGCGGCGAACTTCGCGGTGCAGGAATGTGACCTGCTGATCGCCGTGGGGGCACGTTTTGATGACCGGGTTACCGGCAAACTTAACACGTTCGCGCCACACGCCAGCGTGATCCATATGGATATCGACCCGGCAGAAATGAACAAGCTGCGTCAGGCGCATGTGGCATTACAAGGCGATTTAAACACACTGTTGCCTGCGTTACAGCAATCGTTAAATATCGATGAATGGCAGCAATACTGCGCACAAATGCGTAGTGAACATGCCTGGCGTTACGATCATCCTGGAGATGCTATCTACGCGCCGTTGTTGTTAAAACAACTGTCGGATCGTAAACCTGCGGATTGCGTCGTGACCACTGATGTGGGGCAGCATCAGATGTGGGCTGCGCAGCACATCGCCCACACTCGCCCGGAAAATTTCATCACTTCAAGCGGTTTAGGCACTATGGGCTTCGGTTTACCGGCGGCGGTTGGCGCACAAGTTGCGCGACCGAACGATACCGTCGTCTGTATCTCCGGTGACGGCTCTTTCATGATGAATGTGCAAGAGCTGGGCACCGTAAAACGCAAGCAGTTACCGTTGAAAATCGTCTTACTCGATAACCAACGGTTAGGGATGGTTCGACAATGGCAGCAACTGTTTTTCCAGGAACGATACAGCGAAACCACCCTTACCGATAACCCCGATTTCCTCATGTTAGCCAGCGCCTTCGGCATCCCTGGCCAACACATCACCCGTAAAGACCAGGTTGAAGCGGCACTCGACATCATGCTGAACAGTGATGGGCCATACCTGCTTCATGTCTCAATCGACGAACTTGAGAACGTCTGGCCGCTGGTGCCGCCCGGCGCCAGTAATTCAGAAATGTTGGAGAAATTATCATGATGCAACATCAGGTCAATGTATCGGCTCGCTTCAATCCGGAAACCTTAGAACGTGTTTTACGCGTGGTGCGTCATCGTGGTTTCCACGTTTGCTCAATGAATATGGCTGCCGCCAGCGATGCACAAAATATAAATATTGAATTGACCGTTGCCAGCCCGCGTTCGGTCGACTTACTGTTTAGTCAGTTAAATAAACTGGTAGACGTCGCACACGTTGCTATCTGCCAGAGCACAACCACATCACAACAAATCCGCGCCTGAGCGCAAAAGGAATATAAAAATGACCACGAAGAAAGCTGATTACATTTGGTTCAATGGGGAGATGGTTCGCTGGGAAGATGCGAAGGTGCATGTGATGTCGCACGCGCTGCACTATGGCACCTCGGTTTTTGAAGGCATCCGTTGCTACGATTCGCATAAGGGACCAGTTGTATTCCGTCATCGTGAGCATATGCAACGTCTGCATGACTCCGCCAAAATTTACCGCTTCCCGGTTTCGCAGAGCATTGATGAGCTGATGGAAGCTTGCCGCGAAGTGATTCGTAAAAACAATCTCACCAGCGCCTATATCCGTCCGCTGATCTTCGTAGGTGATGTTGGCATGGGCGTTAACCCACCAGCGGGATACACCACCGACGTAATTATTGCCGCTTTCCCGTGGGGAGCCTATCTGGGCGCGGAAGCCCTGGAGCAGGGGATCGACGCGATGGTTTCTTCCTGGAACCGCGCGGCACCAAACACCATTCCAACCGCTGCGAAAGCGGGGGGTAACTACCTCTCTTCCCTGCTGGTTGGCAGCGAAGCGCGCCGCCACGGTTATCAGGAAGGTATCGCGCTGGATGTGAATGGTTACATCTCTGAAGGTGCAGGCGAAAACCTGTTTGAAGTGAAAGACGGCGTGCTGTTCACCCCACCGTTCACCTCTTCCGCGCTTCCGGGTATTACCCGTGACGCCATCATCAAACTGGCGAAAGAGCTGGGAATTGAAGTGCGTGAGCAGGTGCTGTCGCGTGAATCACTGTATCTGGCGGATGAAGTGTTTATGTCCGGTACGGCGGCTGAAATCACGCCAGTGCGCAGCGTCGACGGTATTCAGGTGGGTGAAGGCCGTTGTGGTCCGGTCACCAAACGCATCCAGCAAGCCTTCTTCGGCCTCTTCACCGGCGAAACCGAAGATAAATGGGGCTGGTTGGATCAGGTTAATCAATAAATACAAAAAATGGGACGGCACGCACCGTCCCATTTACGAGACAGACACTGGGAGTAAATAAAGTATGCCTAAGTACCGTTCCGCCACCACCACTCATGGTCGTAATATGGCGGGTGCTCGTGCGCTGTGGCGCGCCACCGGAATGACCGACGCCGATTTCGGCAAGCCTATTATCGCTGTTGTGAACTCGTTCACTCAATTTGTACCGGGTCACGTCCATCTGCGCGATCTCGGTAAACTGGTCGCCGAACAAATTGAAGCGGCTGGCGGCGTTGCCAAAGAGTTCAACACCATTGCGGTGGATGATGGGATCGCCATGGGCCACGGGGGGATGCTTTATTCACTGCCATCTCGCGAACTGATCGCTGATTCCGTTGAGTATATGGTCAACGCTCACTGCGCCGATGCGATGGTTTGCATCTCTAACTGCGACAAAATCACCCCAGGGATGCTGATGGCCTCTCTGCGCCTGAATATTCCGGTGATCTTTGTTTCCGGCGGCCCGATGGAGGCCGGGAAAACCAAACTGTCCGATCAGTTAATCAAGCTTGATCTGGTTGATGCGATGATCCAGGGGGCAGATCCGAAAGTTTCTGACTCCCAGAGCGATCAGGTTGAACGTTCGGCCTGTCCAACCTGTGGTTCCTGCTCCGGGATGTTCACTGCTAACTCGATGAACTGCCTGACCGAAGCTCTGGGTCTGTCGCAGCCAGGCAACGGCTCGCTACTGGCAACTCACGCGGACCGTAAGCAGCTGTTCCTTAATGCCGGTAAACGCATTGTTGAATTAACCAAACGTTACTACGAGCAAAACGACGAAAGCGCACTGCCGCGTAATATCGCCAGTAAAGCGGCGTTTGAAAACGCCATGACGCTGGATATCGCGATGGGCGGCTCTACCAACACGGTTCTTCACCTGCTGGCGGCGGCACAAGAAGCGGAAATCGACTTCACCATGAGTGATATCGACAAACTTTCGCGTAAAGTCCCGCAGTTGTGCAAAGTTGCGCCGAGCACCCCAAAATACCATATGGAAGATGTTCACCGTGCTGGTGGAGTGATCGGTATTCTCGGCGAACTGGATCGCGCAGGGTTACTGAACCGTGATGTGAAAAACGTGCTCGGCCTGACCTTGTCGCAAACGCTGGAACAATACGATGTCATGCTGACTCAAGATGATGCGGTGAAAAATATGTTCCGCGCTGGCCCGGCGGGAATCCGCACTACACAGGCATTCTCGCAGGATTGCCGTTGGGATTCTCTCGATGACGATCGCGCTAACGGCTGCATCCGCTCGCTGGAGCACGCCTACAGCAAAGACGGCGGCCTGGCGGTGCTTTACGGCAACTTCGCGGAAAACGGCTGCATCGTTAAAACGGCGGGCGTCGATGACAGTATTCTCAAATTCACCGGTCCGGCGAAAGTGTACGAAAGCCAGGACGATGCGGTAGAAGCGATTCTTGGCGGTAAAGTTGTCGCTGGCGATGTGGTTGTTATTCGCTACGAAGGCCCGAAAGGCGGCCCTGGGATGCAGGAAATGCTCTACCCAACCAGCTTCCTGAAATCGATGGGTCTTGGCAAAGCCTGTGCACTGATCACCGACGGTCGTTTCTCCGGCGGTACGTCTGGCCTTTCCATCGGTCACGTATCACCGGAAGCGGCAAGCGGCGGTAGCATTGGCCTGATTGAAGATGGTGATCTGATCGCCATCGACATTCCGAACCGTGGCATTCAGTTGCAGGTAAGCGATGCCGAACTGGCGGCGCGTCGTGAAGCGCAGGAAGCCCGTGGCGACAAAGCCTGGACGCCGAAAAACCGTGAACGTCAGGTCTCCTTTGCTTTGCGCGCTTACGCCAGCCTGGCGACCAGCGCCGACAAAGGTGCGGTGCGCGATAAATCGAAACTGGGGGGTTAATAATGGCTGACTCGCAACCCCTGTCCGGTGCCCCTGAAGGTGCCGAATATTTAAGAGCGGTGCTACGTGCGCCGGTCTATGAAGCGGCACAGGTCACGCCGCTACAGAAAATGGAAAAACTGTCGTCGCGTCTTGATAACGTGATACTGGTGAAGCGCGAAGACCGCCAGCCAGTGCACAGCTTCAAGCTGCGCGGCGCATACGCCATGATGGCAGGTCTGACGGAAGAACAGAAAGCGCACGGTGTGATCACCGCCTCGGCGGGTAACCATGCGCAAGGTGTCGCGTTTTCCTCCGCTCGGTTAGGTGTGAAGGCGCTGATCGTCATGCCAACTGCTACCGCCGACATCAAAGTCGACGCGGTGCGCGGCTTCGGCGGTGAGGTGCTGCTTCACGGCGCGAACTTTGACGAAGCAAAAGCGAAAGCGATTGAATTGTCTCAGCAGCAGGGCTTCACCTGGGTGCCGCCGTTCGATCATCCGATGGTGATCGCCGGGCAGGGCACACTGGCGCTGGAACTGCTCCAGCAGGACGCTCATCTCGACCGCGTATTTGTGCCGGTTGGTGGCGGTGGCCTGGCGGCAGGCGTAGCGGTACTGATCAAACAACTGATGCCGCAAATCAAAGTTATCGCCGTAGAAGCAGAAGATTCCGCCTGTCTGAAAGCGGCGCTGGATGCCGGTCATCCCGTAGATCTGCCGCGCGTGGGGCTGTTTGCTGAAGGTGTTGCGGTAAAACGCATCGGCGATGAGACTTTCCGCCTGTGTCGGGAGTATCTCGACGACATCATCACTGTCGATAGCGATGCCATCTGCGCAGCGATGAAAGATCTGTTCGAAGATGTGCGCGCAGTGGCGGAACCCTCTGGCGCACTGGCTCTGGCGGGAATGAAAAAATATATCGCCCAGCACAACATTCGTGGTGAACGACTGGCGCATATTCTTTCTGGTGCCAACGTGAACTTCCACGGTTTGCGCTACGTCTCGGAACGTTGCGAACTGGGCGAACAGCGTGAAGCGTTGCTGGCAGTAACCATCCCAGAAGAAAAGGGTAGCTTCCTGAAGTTCTGCCAGTTGCTTGGCGGGCGTTCGGTCACCGAGTTCAACTACCGTTTTGCTGATGCGAAAAACGCCTGCATTTTTGTCGGCGTGCGCTTAAGTCGCGGCCTCGAAGAGCGCAAAGAAATTTTGCAGATGCTTAACGACGGCGGCTACAGCGTGGTTGATCTCTCCGACGACGAAATGGCGAAGCTGCATGTGCGTTATATGGTCGGCGGGCGTCCATCGCATCCGTTGCAGGAACGCCTGTACAGCTTCGAATTTCCGGAATCACCGGGTGCGCTGCTGCGCTTCCTCAACACGCTGGGTACGCACTGGAACATCTCGCTGTTCCACTATCGCAACCACGGTACTGACTACGGGCGCGTACTGGCGGCGTTCGAGCTTGGCGACCATGAACCGGATTTCGAAACCCGGCTGAATGAGCTGGGCTACGATTGCCACGACGAAACTAATAACCCGGCGTTCAGGTTCTTTTTGGCGGGTTAATGGTTCGGCAAAATCTTCCAGAACGCTTCAATCAGCGGCTCATGTAGCCGCTTTTTCTGCGCACAAACGCCCAGCTCAAACGGCGTTTTCTCATCACTGCGATCAAGAATCATCACGCGGTTACGTACTGGTTCAGGGCTATTATCCAGCACCACTTCTGGCAGCAGCGCCACACCACAGCCAAGCGCCACCATTGATACCATCGCTTCATGCCCACCAACCGTGGCGTAAATCACCGGGTTACTGATTTTGTTACGTCGAAACCACAACTCAATGCGGCGGCGTACCGGCCCTTGATCGGCCATGATAAACGGCACCGTTGACCAGTCGGGCTTTTCGACTGATACCTGATTACGCACCGGGCAGGGCAGCGCAGGCGCGATCAGCACCACCGCCAGATTCTCCAGCATCGAAAATGCCACCGCACCTGGCAGAGTCTCTGGCTTACCGGCTATCGCCAGATCCGCTTCTCCGGTAACCACTTTTTCCATTGCATCCGCCGCATCACCGGTAGTGAGTTTAATCTCCACCGATGGGTGTTCCGCGCGGAAGCGATCAAGAATCGGTGGAAGATGACTGTAAGCGGCGGTCACCGAGCAGAAGATATGTAATTCTCCAGAGAGCGACGGCCCTTGCTGGTCGATGGTGTGGCGCAATTGCTGATACTGCAACAGAGTTTGCTGGGCGAAAACGCGCAGCTCTTCGCCCGCTTCCGTCAGCGTTACCGTGCGGTTATCGCGTACAAAAAGCGGTTGGCCGATATCTTCTTCCAGCCGCTGAATCTGTCGTGAGAGCGTGGATGGGCTAACGTGCATCGCCCGTGCGCTACGGCCAAAATGGCGGCTTTCCGCCAGATGCAAAAACATTTTCAGGTCGCGTAAATCCACAGGCTTAACCCTTGGTTATGACGTTGCAGAAATTGCAATGTGACGTTGTGAATATATCAATTTCCGCAATAAAT
Organism: Escherichia sp. MOD1-EC5495; assembly: GCF_002965965.1. NCBI lineage: Bacteria > Pseudomonadati > Pseudomonadota > Gammaproteobacteria > Enterobacterales > Enterobacteriaceae > Escherichia > Escherichia sp. MOD1-EC5495. The sequence continues at coordinate 75,158 of NZ_PTRI01000022.1, read as the reverse complement.
TTCCTGTTGTAATGTGGTGACATTCTCGCTCAACAGCGAACCGAACAATAAGAAGCACAACATCACGAGGAATCACCATGGCTAACTACTTCAATACACTGAATCTGCGCCAGCAGCTGGCACAGTTGGGTAAATGTCGCTTTATGGGGCGCGACGAATTCGCTGACGGCGCGAGCTACCTTCAGGGTAAAAAAGTGGTCATCGTCGGTTGTGGCGCGCAGGGTCTCAACCAGGGTCTGAACATGCGTGATTCTGGTCTGGATATCTCCTATGCCCTGCGAAAAGAAGCGATTGCCGAAAAGCGTGCGTCCTGGCGTAAAGCGACCGAAAACGGTTTTAAAGTAGGCACTTATGAAGAGCTGATCCCGCAGGCGGATCTTGTCGTTAACCTGACGCCAGACAAACAGCACTCCGACGTAGTGCGTTCTGTTCAGCCGCTGATGAAAGATGGCGCGGCGCTGGGTTACTCTCACGGTTTCAATATCGTAGAAGTGGGCGAGCAGATCCGTAAAGACATCACCGTAGTGATGGTTGCGCCGAAATGTCCTGGCACCGAAGTGCGTGAAGAGTACAAACGTGGATTCGGCGTACCGACGCTGATCGCCGTTCACCCGGAAAACGATCCGAAAGGTGAAGGCATGGCGATTGCTAAAGCCTGGGCGGCAGCAACCGGCGGTCATCGTGCCGGCGTTCTGGAATCCTCTTTCGTTGCGGAAGTTAAATCAGACCTGATGGGTGAACAAACTATCCTGTGCGGTATGTTGCAGGCTGGTTCTCTGCTGTGCTTCGACAAGCTGGTAGAAGAAGGCACTGATCCGGCATATGCAGAAAAACTGATTCAGTTCGGTTGGGAAACCATCACCGAAGCCCTGAAACAGGGCGGCATCACCCTGATGATGGACAGGCTCTCTAACCCGGCGAAACTGCGTGCTTATGCGCTGTCAGAACAACTGAAAGAGATCATGGCGCCGCTGTTCCAGAAACATATGGACGACATCATCTCCGGCGAATTCTCCTCCGGCATGATGGCAGACTGGGCCAATGACGATAAGAAACTGCTGACCTGGCGTGAAGAGACCGGCAAAACCGCGTTCGAAACCGCACCGCAGTATGAAGGTAAAATCGGCGAGCAGGAGTACTTCGATAAAGGCGTGCTGATGATCGCGATGGTGAAAGCTGGCGTTGAGCTGGCATTCGAAACCATGGTTGATTCCGGCATCATCGAAGAGTCGGCTTACTATGAATCACTGCACGAGCTGCCGTTGATTGCCAACACCATCGCCCGTAAGCGACTGTACGAAATGAACGTGGTTATCTCTGATACCGCAGAATATGGTAACTATCTGTTCTCTTACGCTTGTGTACCGCTGCTGAAACCGTTTATGGCAGAGCTGCAGCCTGGCGATCTGGGTAAAGCTATTCCGGAAGGGGCGGTAGATAACGCGCAACTGCGTGATGTAAATGATGCGATTCGCAGCCATGCGATTGAGCAGGTTGGTAAGAAACTGCGCGGTTATATGACGGATATGAAACGTATTGCTGTTGCGGGTTAAGTGTGCGCTGATGCCCTCTCCCTGTGGGAGAGGGAGAAAACACTCAAGGCCTTCTCCCGGAGAAGGCCTTGCTGTTAGTTACGGTACAGCACCTTAATAATGTGATACCCGAACTGGGTATGCAGCGGGCCAGTCGGCTCCAGCACCGGACAAGAGAAAACCACTTTATCGAACGCCGGAACCATCTGACCCTGGCGGAATTCACCTAAATCACCACCGCGTTTGCCTGACGGGCAAATGGAGTGTTTCTTCGCCAGCTTGCCGAAATCGGCGCCGTTCTTGATCTGCTCCAGAAGTTCCAGAGCCAGTTTCTCTTCTTTTACAAGGATATGCAGTGCTGCTGCTGTTTTTGCCATGATCGTGCCTTGAATTAAAAAGTGTCAGTCAGGGAGAGGGGCTGGTACATATATGGCAAAAGCCCGGAAAATCCGGGCTTCGCAGGTCCCTCAAGGGGAGTAAACTTAGGGCCTCTATGGGCTACAGAGTCATTATCGAGGATGGTGATTTTATTGTCAATTTATGAGCGATATGGCATTGATTGACTTAATGACCGCCCTCTGTATGTCTGCAACCAATTCATGCGGCAAACATTGATTAAGATACCCTCTATAAGTCCTTGCTCTGTTTAATCGATTTCGACTGACTTGTTGTACCAGGTCGGCTTTGGCCCAACGTATCTGCTGATCAAAGAATTGCAGGTCATTGATAACATTACTGGCTATTTCAACATGCATTCCACGATTTAACTTGTCATGGTCGCGAGTGGTTGATAATGGAACGACGATACATGCATTGCCATTAATTTTTCCATTGAGCACGACAACCAGCCTATTTTTTATCATCTCAGGTGGAATGCGGCCATCGTAATACGCCGTACTGATCTGTCCATTCTGGCTAACAGGATAGTTACCAAAGTTGCATTCCAGTATTTCACCAACCTTAGGGCTGAAATTAATCGCCACGAGTAAACCTCTCCTTAGTAAACTCTGAAAAATAATAACACAACGTTACGACCCGATATTTTCTAAGTCTAATGGATTCACGATGAATTCCGGTTTCGGTCTTTCCTCTCTGATTTAAACATCAGTCGTTATCCGGTTAGCGGTTTACACTCGGTCACATTCAAATGCGATTCTGCTACAATCCTCCCCCCGTTCGAAGATTGAGCAATACTCCTATGCGTCTAAACCCCGGCCAACAACAAGCTGTCGAATTCGTTACCGGCCCCTGCCTGGTGCTGGCGGGCGCGGGTTCCGGCAAGACTCGTGTTATCACTAATAAAATCGCCCATCTGATCCGTGGCTGCGGTTATCAGGCGCGACATATCGCGGCGGTGACCTTTACCAATAAGGCGGCGCGCGAGATGAAAGAGCGTGTCGGGCAGACGCTGGGGCGCAAAGAGGCGCGTGGGCTGATGATCTCCACTTTCCACACGCTGGGGCTGGATATCATCAAACGCGAGTATGCGGCGTTGGGGATGAAAGCAAACTTTTCGCTGTTTGACGATACCGATCAGCTGGCTTTGCTCAAAGAGCTGACCGAAGGACTGATTGAAGATGACAAAGTTCTGCTGCAACAGCTGATCTCAACCATCTCTAACTGGAAGAACGATCTCAAAACTCCTGCGCAGGCGGCGGCAGAGGCAAAAGGCGAGCGGGATCGCATTTTTGCCCATTGTTATGGGCTGTATGATGCGCACCTGAAAGCGTGCAATGTTCTCGACTTCGACGATCTGATTTTATTGCCGACGTTGCTGCTGCAACGCAATGAGGAAGTACGCGAACGCTGGCAAAACAAGATTCGCTACCTGCTGGTGGATGAGTATCAGGACACCAACACCAGCCAGTATGAACTGGTGAAACTGCTGGTGGGTAGCCGTGCACGCTTTACTGTGGTGGGTGACGATGACCAGTCGATCTACTCCTGGCGCGGTGCCCGTCCGCAAAACCTGGTGCTATTGAGCCAGGATTTCCCAACGTTGAAGGTGATTAAGCTTGAGCAGAATTACCGCTCTTCCGGGCGTATTTTGAAAGCGGCCAACATTCTCATCGCCAATAACCCGCACGTATTTGAAAAGCGTCTGTTCTCCGAACTTGGCTACGGCGCGGAACTAAAAGTTTTAAGCGCGAATAACGAAGAACATGAAGCCGAGCGCGTTACCGGCGAGCTGATTGCGCATCACTTCGTCAACAAAACACAGTACAAAGATTACGCCATTCTCTATCGCGGCAACCATCAGTCGCGGGTGTTTGAAAAATTCCTGATGCAAAACCGCATCCCGTACAAAATATCCGGCGGTACTTCATTCTTCTCCCGCCCTGAAATCAAGGATTTGCTGGCTTATCTGCGTGTACTGACTAATCCGGACGATGATAGTGCGTTCCTGCGTATCGTTAACACGCCGAAGCGAGAGATTGGCCCGGCGACGCTGAAAAAGCTGGGCGAGTGGGCTATGACGCGTAATAAAAGTATGTTTACCGCCAGCTTTGATATGGGGTTGAGTCAGACACTGAGTGGACGTGGTTATGAAGCGTTGACCCGATTTACTCACTGGCTGGCGGAAATCCAGCGACTGGCGGAGCGGGAGCCTATCGCCGCAGTGCGCGATCTGATCCACGGGATGGATTATGAATCCTGGTTATACGAAACGTCACCCAGCCCGAAAGCCGCCGAAATGCGCATGAAGAACGTTAACCAGTTATTTAGCTGGATGACGGAGATGCTGGAAGGTAGCGAACTGGATGAGCCGATGACGCTCACCCAGGTGGTGACGCGCTTTACTCTGCGCGACATGATGGAGCGTGGCGAGAGTGACGAAGAGCTTGATCAGGTGCAACTGATGACTCTGCACGCGTCGAAAGGGCTGGAGTTTCCCTATGTTTACATGGTCGGTATGGAAGAGGGATTTTTGCCGCACCAAAGCAGCATCGACGAGGATAATATCGATGAAGAGCGGCGGCTGGCCTATGTCGGCATCACCCGCGCTCAGAAAGAGTTGACCTTTACGCTGTGTAAAGAGCGTCGTCAGTACGGTGAACTGGTACGTCCGGAACCGAGCCGCTTTCTGCTGGAATTACCGCAGGATGATCTGATTTGGGAACAAGAGCGCAAAGTGGTAAGCGCCGAAGAACGGATGCAGAAAGGGCAAAGCCATCTGGCGAATCTGAAAGCGATGATGGCAGCAAAACGAGGCAAATAGCCATTCGTCTTGCCTGGGGCTGGTTGGATTAGATGATCACGGCACCGGAAAGCGGAATTATTGCCGGATAAGATGCGTCAGCATCGCATCCGGCACATTACACGTTAAAGCACTTCCAGCGGCCAGTGGACATAGCTCTGCCACTCAGTTTCCTGATCGATAATTTCTTTACCCAGCGGGTGCTGAGCCAGCCAACCTTGCGGCAGCGTCAGGGTCAACTGTTCATGGTTGGCTTGTAATGTAATCTCCGGCACTAAATCATCACGGCGACGGCTGGCAAAAATGATTGCCAGGCGCAGTAAACGGCAGAGTTGTTCCGCAACGCGCGGCGGTACGGCATTTTGTTGATGCAACGATGAGAGATCGACAGGATTCGTCTGGTTGAGCAATAGCGTCGCCAGCAGCTTTTTCTGCGCAGGCGTAAAACCGGGAAGATCCAGATTACGCACCAGATAAGCGGCATGTTGCGGCGCTTGTTTGAAATCAACGCTCAGGCCAATTTCATGAAGTTGACAGGCGCTGATTAGCAAATCGCGGCTAATCGCTTCAAGATGCCACTCTTTTTCTACCTGATCAAACAAGTTAGCGGCAACGTTGACCACGCGCTGCGCCTGATCAATATCAATCATAAAGCGGCGCTGAATATTACGCAGTGTACGACTGCGAATATCCTGCTCAACCGCCAGATGCAACATGCCGTAGACCAGGCCTTCACGTAGAGCACCGCCAGCCAGCGTCATACACTGAATATTCAGCTCGGTAAAAATAGCTATCAGGATCGCCAGACCACTCGGGAATACTAATGCGCGCTCCAGCGTTAACCCTTCAATCTCCAGCTCCTCCAGCCGACCGCAATGAATAGCGCGCTGTTTCAGTTGCTGCAACTTCGCAAGGGTAATGCGCTCATCCATTCCCTGCGCCATCATGATTTCCTGTAATGCTTGCACGGTGCCGGAAGCGCCAACGCACACTTTCCAGCCGTGATACCGCAATTCATCGGCAACCGGACGTAACACTTCGCGTGCCGCTTTTTCTGCAGCATCAAAATTTTCCTGCCCCAGATTACGATCGGCAAAATAGCGTTCCAGCCAGGTGACGCAGCCCATCGACAGGCTGAACAACGAGGTGGTTTGTGCACCCGTGCCGGTTACCAGTTCAGTGCTGGCGCCGCCAATATCCACGACTAGGCGCTGATCGGCTCCGCCGGTGGTGTGAGCAACACCCTGATAAATCAGGCGAGCTTCTTCTTCACCGCTGATCACCTGTACCGGACAACCGAGGATTTCCTGCGCTTTAGCAATAAAATCACCGGCATTGACGGCAAGTCGTAACGTCGCCGTAGCGACAACGCGAATTTGCGATGGTGGGATATCTTGCAGACGTTCAGCAAACAGGCGCAAACATTGCCAGCCGCGCTCCATTGCTTCATTAGACAGGGCATTTTCGCTGTTCAGGCCAGCAGCCAGACGCACTTTACGTTTAATTCGCGTCAGCGTCTGGATGCTTCCAGCCACCTCGCGCACTACCAGCATATGGAAACTATTTGAACCGAGATCAATAGCTGCATATAGCGACGAGGTGGAACCCATACTCTTCATCCTTCAATCTGTCTCTGCGTTGGCTGCATTCTTTCACCCAAATCACTTACTACAGTAAGCGCATCGGGATTCATTCTCTTGCCATCTTGATACAGTTTGAATGATTTTGAGTATGACATTATTTATTTAACCTGAACGACGACGATTACGTGGAGCGCCAGTACGACGCGGACCATTGCCTGTGCGCGGGCGCGTGAGGCGCAGCGGTTTTGGCAGATCGGTCATCAATGCGTCTGGATTGTATTTGCTTACCGGAATTGAGTGACCAATATAGGTCTCAATAGCAGGCAAATTCAATGCATACTCTTCACACGCCAGGCTGATAGAGTGACCGCTTGCGCCTGCGCGGCCAGTACGACCGATACGGTGAACGTAATCTTCACAGTCATCGGGCAAATCGTAGTTAAAGACGTGCGTCACTGCCGGAATATGCAGACCACGAGCAGCAACGTCGGTAGCAACCAGAATATCCAGATCGCCACGGGTAAATTCATCAAGAATACGCAGGCGTTTTTTTTGCGCCACATCGCCCGTCAACAGACCGACACGATGGCCATCTGCCGCCAGGTGACCCCAGATATCTTCACAACGGTGTTTGGTGTTGGCGAAAATAATCGCTCTGTCTGGCCACTCTTCTTCGATCAGCGTTTGCAACAAACGCATCTTTTCTTCGTTAGAAGGGTAGAAAAGCTCTTCTTTAATACGGTGGCCCGTTTTCTGTTCCGGTTCCACTTCGATATATTCGGCGTTATTCATCTGCTCGAACGCCAGTTCACGTACACGGTACGAAAGCGTGGCGGAGAACAGCATGTTGAGGCGCTGGTTCGCTGGCGGCATACGGCGGAACAGCCAGCGGATATCTTTAATAAAGCCCAGATCATACATACGATCGGCTTCATCCAGAACCACCACTTGAATGGCACCAAGGTTAATGTGGTTCTGCTTGGCGTAGTCAATTAAACGACCTGTGGTGCCAATCAGGATGTCAACGCCGCTTTCCAGCACTTTCAGCTGTTTGTCGTAGCCATCGCCACCGTAAGCCAGCCCCAGTTTCAGTCCGGTAGCTTGTGCCAGTGGCTCCGCGTCGGCGTGGATCTGCACGGCAAGTTCACGCGTCGGTGCCATAATTAAGGCACGCGGTTGATTCACCTTGCGATCGGCAATTGCGGGATGAGAGAGAAGGTAATGAAACGAAGACGTAAGAAACGCCATCGTTTTCCCGGTACCAGTTTGCGCCTGCCCGGCTACGTCACGACCTTCCAGCGTTAGCGGAAGAGCCAGTGCCTGAATGGGCGTACAGTTATGAAACCCTTTTTTTTCAAGGGCTTCTACAACTTTCGGATGCAGGGCGAAGTCGGAAAACTTCTGTTCTGTTAAATGTGTTTTGCTCATAGTGTGATAGAATATCAGCTTACTATTGCTTTACGAAAGCGTATCCGGTGAAATAAAGTCAACCTTTAGTTGGTTAATGTTACACCAACAACGAAACCAACACGCCAGGCTTATTCCTGTGGAGTTATATATGAGCGATAAAATTATTCACCTGACTGACGACAGTTTTGACACGGATGTACTCAAAGCGGACGGGGCAATCCTCGTCGATTTCTGGGCAGAGTGGTGCGGTCCGTGCAAAATGATCGCCCCGATTCTGGATGAAATCGCTGACGAATATCAGGGCAAACTGACCGTTGCAAAACTGAACATCGATCAAAACCCTGGCACTGCGCCGAAATATGGCATCCGTGGTATCCCGACTCTGCTGCTGTTCAAGAATGGCGAAGTGGCGGCAACGAAAGTCGGTGCGCTGTCTAAAGGTCAGTTGAAAGAGTTCCTCGACGCCAATCTGGCATAAGGGAACGTCATGTTCGGGTGCCCTGTCGCTAAAAACTGGACGCCCGGCGTGAGCCATGCTAACTTAATGTTGACTTCGTATTAAACTTACCTTATTAAGTTTGAATCTTGTAATATCCAACGCTTCCCGTTTTTATCTAATGCGAAGTGAACAGATTTCTGGTTTGTCACTCAATCCGTCTTGTCGTTTCAGTTCTGCGTACTTTCCTGTGACCAGACAGCGAAAAGACATGAGTCGATGACCGTAAACAGGCATGGATGATCCTGCCATACCATTCACAACATTAAGTTCGAGATTTACCCCAAGTTTAAGAACTCACACCACTATGAATCTTACCGAATTAAAGAATACGCCGGTTTCTGAGCTGATCACTCTCGGCGAAAATATGGGGCTGGAAAATCTGGCTCGTATGCGTAAGCAGGACATTATTTTTGCCATCCTGAAGCAGCACGCAAAGAGTGGCGAAGATATCTTTGGTGATGGCGTACTGGAGATATTGCAGGATGGATTTGGTTTCCTCCGTTCCGCAGACAGCTCCTACCTCGCCGGTCCTGATGACATCTACGTTTCTCCCAGCCAAATCCGCCGTTTCAACCTCCGCACTGGTGATACCATCTCTGGTAAGATTCGCCCGCCGAAAGAAGGTGAACGCTATTTTGCGCTGCTGAAAGTTAATGAAGTTAACTTCGATAAACCTGAAAACGCCCGCAATAAAATCCTCTTTGAGAACTTGACCCCGCTGCACGCAAACTCTCGTCTGCGTATGGAACGTGGTAACGGTTCTACTGAAGATTTGACCGCTCGCGTGCTGGATCTGGCTTCGCCAATCGGTCGTGGTCAGCGTGGTCTGATTGTGGCACCGCCGAAAGCCGGTAAAACCATGCTGCTGCAGAACATTGCTCAGAGCATTGCTTACAACCACCCGGATTGTGTGCTGATGGTTCTGCTGATCGACGAACGTCCGGAAGAAGTAACCGAGATGCAGCGTCTGGTTAAAGGGGAAGTTGTCGCTTCTACCTTTGACGAACCGGCATCTCGTCACGTTCAGGTTGCGGAAATGGTGATCGAGAAGGCGAAACGTCTGGTTGAGCACAAGAAAGACGTTATCATTCTGCTTGACTCTATTACTCGTCTGGCGCGTGCTTACAACACCGTCGTTCCTGCTTCCGGTAAAGTGTTGACCGGTGGTGTGGACGCTAACGCACTGCATCGTCCGAAACGCTTCTTCGGTGCGGCGCGTAACGTGGAAGAGGGCGGCAGCCTGACCATCATCGCCACGGCGCTCATCGATACGGGTTCCAAAATGGACGAAGTTATCTACGAAGAGTTTAAAGGCACCGGTAACATGGAGCTGCACCTCTCTCGTAAGATCGCTGAAAAACGCGTCTTCCCGGCTATCGACTACAACCGTTCTGGTACGCGTAAAGAAGAACTGCTCACCACTCAGGAAGAGCTGCAGAAAATGTGGATCCTGCGCAAAATCATTCACCCAATGGGCGAAATCGACGCAATGGAATTCCTCATTAACAAGCTCGCGATGACCAAGACGAATGACGATTTCTTTGAGATGATGAAACGCTCATAAATTTGTCTTATGCTAAAAACGCCACGTGTTTACGTGGCGTTTTGCTTTTATATCTGTAATCTTAGCAGCATGCCTGTGATGGTGGGAAAATTCCTGGTTTTTGCGGGTGTTTTATACGATTTTCGTCGCGAGTGGTTGGTTTTTACACAAGTCTGATTGGTTCAGAAAGTAGTTTCCCTTCTGAATAAAGGTCTTCGTGGGTATACTTCTGCTAATAATTTTCTCTGAGAGCATGCATTGTGAATTTACTGACAGTGAGTACTGATCTCATCAGTATTTTTTTATTCACGACACTGTTTCTGTTTTTTGCCCGCAAGGTAGCAAAAAAAGTCGGTTTAGTGGATAAACCTAACTTCCGCAAACGTCACCAGGGATTGATACCGCTCGTTGGGGGTATTTCAGTTTATGCAGGGATTTGCTTTACGTTCGGAATTGTCGATTATTACATTCCGCATGCATCTCTCTACCTGGCTTGCGCTGGCGTCCTGGTGTTCATTGGCGCGCTGGATGACCGTTTTGATATCAGCGTAAAAATCCGAGCCACCATACAGGCCGCTGTTGGCATCATTATGATGGTGTTCGGCAAACTTTATCTCAGTAGCCTTGGCTATATTTTTGGCGACTGGGAGATGGTACTCGGACCGTTTGGGTATTTCCTGACGTTGTTTGCAGTCTGGGCGGCAATTAATGCTTTCAATATGGTTGATGGCATTGACGGTTTGCTGGGCGGCTTATCCTGCGTCTCATTTGCGGCAATTGGCATGATTTTGTGGTTCGACGGGCAAACCAGCCTCGCTATCTGGTGCTTTGCGATGATCGCCGCCATCCTGCCTTACATCATGCTCAACCTCGGTATTCTGGGACGTCGCTATAAAGTCTTTATGGGCGATGCGGGCAGTACACTGATTGGTTTTACCGTAATCTGGATCCTGCTGGAAACCACCCAGGGCAAAACGCATCCGATTAGCCCGGTGACTGCATTATGGATAATCGCCATTCCGCTAATGGATATGGTGGCAATTATGTATCGTCGCCTGCGTAAAGGCATGAGTCCGTTCTCTCCTGACCGCCAGCACATTCATCATTTAATCATGCGCGCCGGCTTTACTTCTCGTCAGGCATTTGTGCTGATTACCCTTGCTGCTGCACTGCTTGCCTCCATTGGCGTGCTGGCAGAATATTCTCATTTTGTCCCTGAATGGGTCATGCTGGTGCTCTTTTTGCTAGCATTCTTCCTCTATGGCTATTGCATTAAGCGCGCCTGGAAGGTTGCTCGCTTTATTAAGCGTGTGAAACGCCGACTGCGCAGAAACCGTGGTGGCAGCCCCAACTTAACCAAATAAACGAGGATGTAATGACGCAACCAATGCCTGGGAAACCAGCCGAAGACGCTGAAAATGAACTGGATATTCGTGGGTTGTTTCGTACCTTGTGGGCTGGGAAGCTGTGGATTATTGGCATGGGGCTGGCGTTTGCGTTAATTGCGCTGGCATATACATTTTTCGCCCGCCAGGAGTGGAGCGCGACGGCGATTACCGATCGTCCAACGGTGAATATGCTGGGGGGATACTACTCACAGCAGCAGTTTTTGCGTAACCTGGACGTCCGTTCGAACATGGCTCCAGCCGACCAACCATCGGTCATGGACGAAGCCTATAAAGAATTTGTTATGCAGCTGGCGTCGTGGGACACCCGTCGCGATTTCTGGCTGCAGACGGATTATTACAAACAGCGGATGGTCGGTAACAGTAAAGCTGATGCGGCTCTGCTGGATGAAATGATCAACAACATCCAGTTTATTCCCGGTGATTTCACCCGCGCGATCAATGATAACGTTAAATTGATTGCCGAAACTGCCCCTGATGCCAATAATCTGCTGCGTCAATATGTCGCATTCGCCAGTCAGCGCGCTGCCAGCCATCTGAATGATGAGCTGAAAGGCGCATGGGCAGCACGCACTATCCAAATGAAAGCCCAGGTGAAGCGTCAGGAAGAAGTGGCGAAAGCGATCTACGACCGCCGGGTAAACAGCATTGAGCAGGCGCTCAAAATCGCCGAGCAACATAATATTTCTCGTAGTGCGACAGATGTCCCTGCGGATGAATTGCCTGATTCAGAAATGTTTTTGCTGGGTCGCCCTATGCTGCAGGCGCGATTAGAAAACTTACAGGCTGTCGGTCCGGCCTTTGATCTCGACTATGATCAGAATCGGGCCATGTTAAACACCCTTAATGTAGGTCCAACCCTGGATCCGCGTTTTCAGACCTATCGCTATTTGCGTACGCCGGAAGAACCGGTAAAACGCGATAGCCCACGTCGTGCCTTCCTGATGATTATGTGGGGCATTGTCGGGGGGCTGATCGGGGCTGGTGTCGCATTAACCCGCCGTTGCTCGAAATAGCAACACAGCTGCGGTGAGCGCAAAGGCGCTCGCCGCTTATTCAAAGAGAATCGATGTGAAAGTACTGACTGTATTTGGTACGCGCCCGGAAGCCATCAAGATGGCGCCGCTGGTGCATGCGTTGGCAAAAGATCCTTTTTTTGAGGCTAAAGTTTGCGTCACTGCGCAGCATCGGGAGATGCTCGATCAGGTGCTGAAACTCTTTTCCATTGTACCTGACTACGATCTCAACATAATGCAGCCAGGGCAGGGCCTGACAGAGATAACCTGTCGAATTCTTGAAGGATTAAAACCTATTCTTGCCGAGTTCAAACCAGACGTGGTGCTGGTACACGGCGATACCACCACGACGCTGGCCACCAGTCTGGCGGCGTTTTATCAGCGTATTCCTGTTGGTCACGTAGAGGCCGGACTGCGTACGGGCGATCTCTATTCACCCTGGCCGGAAGAGGCTAACCGCACGCTGACCGGTCATCTGGCGATGTACCATTTCTCCCCGACTGAAACCTCGCGGCAAAACCTGCTGCGTGAAAATGTCGCTGATAGCCGAATCTTTATCACCGGCAATACCGTTATCGACGCCTTGCTGTGGGTGCGCGACCAGGTGATGAGCAGCGATACGCTGCGTTCTGAACTGGCGGAAAATTACCCGTTTATCGACCCCAATAAGAAGATGATTCTGGTGACCGGTCACAGACGTGAGAGCTTCGGTCGTGGTTTTGAAGAAATTTGCCACGCACTGGCAGAAATCGCCACCACTCATCAGGACATCCAGATTGTCTATCCGGTACATCTCAACCCGAACGTCAGAGAACCGGTAAACCGCATTCTGGGGCATGTGAAAAATGTCATTCTGATCGATCCCCAGGAGTATTTACCGTTTGTCTGGCTGATGAACCACGCCTGGTTGATTTTGACTGACTCTGGCGGTATTCAGGAAGAAGCGCCTTCACTGGGTAAACCGGTGCTGGTGATGCGCGATACCACTGAACGTCCGGAAGCGGTGACTGCGGGTACGGTGCGTCTGGTCGGCACGGATAAGCAACGAATTGTCGAGGAAGTGACGCGTCTTTTAAAAGACGAAAATGAATATCAAACTATGAGCCGCGCCCATAACCCGTATGGTGATGGTCAGGCATGCTCTCGCATTTTGGAAGCGTTAAAAAATAATCGGATATCACTATGAGTTTTGCGACCATTTCTGTCATTGGACTGGGTTACATTGGGCTGCCAACGGCGGCAGCGTTTGCCTCCCGGCAAAAACAGGTGATTGGTGTCGATATCAACCAACAAGCGGTTGATACCATCAATCGTGGCGAAATCCATATCGTCGAGCCTGATTTGGCGAGTGTGGTAAAAACTGCCGTAGAAGGTGGTTTTTTACGAGCGAGCACGACGCCGGTTGAGGCGGATGCCTGGCTGATTGCTGTACCTACGCCGTTTAAAGGCGATCATGAACCGGATATGACTTACGTCGAATCGGCTGCCCGCTCCATTGCGCCAGTACTGAAAAAAGGCGCGCTGGTGATCCTTGAGTCCACCTCGCCGGTGGGCTCAACTGAGAAGATGGCAGAATGGTTAGCAGAGATGCGTCCAGATCTGACTTTCCCGCAGCAAGTGGGCGAGCAGGCGGACGTCAACATTGCTTACTGCCCGGAACGCGTGTTGCCGGGGCAGGTGATGGTCGAGTTGATTAAAAATGACCGTGTGATTGGCGGTATGACACCGGTTTGTTCTGCGCGCGCCAGCGAATTGTACAAAATTTTCCTCGAAGGTGAGTGTGTCGTCACGAACTCGCGGACGGCGGAAATGTGTAAGTTGACTGAAAACAGCTTCCGCGATGTGAATATTGCTTTTGCTAACGAACTATCGCTGATTTGTGCCGATCAGGGGATTAACGTCTGGGAACTGGTTCGCCTGGCGAATCGCCATCCACGAGTCAATATTCTTCAGCCTGGGCCTGGCGTGGGCGGTCACTGTATCGCTGTTGATCCGTGGTTTATCGTGGCGCAGAACCCGCAGCAGGCGCGGCTTATCCGTACCGCGCGCGAAGTGAACGACAACAAACCTTTCTGGGTTATCGATCAGGTCAAAGCGGTGGTTGCCGACTGCCTGTCCGCTACGGATAAACGCGCCAGCGAGCTGAAAATTGCCTGCTTTGGTCTGGCGTTTAAACCGAATATTGATGATCTACGCGAAAGTCCGGCAATGGAAATCGCTGAGCTGATCGCTCAATGGCACAGTGGTGAAACGCTGGTTGTTGAACCGAATATTCACCAGTTGCCGAAAAAACTGACCGGGCTTTGCACTCTGGCGCAGCTTGACGACGCACTTGCAACGGCAGATGTGCTGGTGATGCTGGTCGATCACAGTCAGTTCAAAGCCATCAGCGGCGAACATGTTAAACAGCAGTATGTCGTGGATACCAAAGGGGTCTGGCGCTGATTACAGTGAATGACTGTTTTGAGGGAGTCACACAATGCCCATTCGCGCCAGAATTGAACCACTAACCTGGGAAAACACCTTCTTTGGTGTCAACAGCGCCATTGTGCGCATTAGTCCTGACGCGCCACTCCTGACGTCAGACGCCTTAGCGCCGTGGTCACGGGTGCAGGCCAAAATTGCCGCATCAAATACCGATGAGCTGGACGCCTTGCAACAACAGGGATTCTCACTGGTTGAGGGGGAAGTTGATTTGGTACTGCCCGTGAACAACGCAAGTGATAGCGACGCAGAAGTGGCACAAGAGACAGATATTCCAGTGCTACGCCAGTTAGCCAGTGAGGCATTTGCGCAAAGCCGTTTTCGTGCGCCGTGGTATGCGCCTGACGCCAGTGGCCGCTTTTATGCACAGTGGATTGAAAACGCCGTACGCGGCACTTTTGATCATCAATGCCTGATTTTACGCTCAGCGTCTGGTGATATTTGTGGCTATGTTTCTCTACGAGAATTGAATGCCACTGACGCGCGCATTGGCTTGCTGGCAGGCCGTGGCTCCGGTGCACAGCTGATGCAAGCGGCACTAAACTGGGCGTATGCTCGCGGTAAAAAAACATTGCGGGTGGCGACCCAGATGGGCAACACCGCCGCGCTTAAACGATACATACAAAGTGGTGCGAATGTAGAAAGCACCGCGTACTGGTTATACAGGTGATCACATGATTCCATTTAACGCACCGCCGGTGGTAGGAACCGAACTCGACTATATGCAGTCGGCAATGGGTAGCGGCAAACTGTGCGGCGATGGCGGTTTTACCCGTCGCTGCCAGCAGTGGCTGGAGCAACGTTTTGGTAGTGCCAAAGTGCTGCTGACGCCGTCCTGCACCGCTTCGCTGGAGATGGCGGCGTTGCTGCTCGATATCCAGCCGGGCGATGAAGTGATCATGCCGAGCTACACCTTTGTCTCCACCGCCAACGCCTTCGTGCTGCGTGGAGCAAAAATCGTCTTTGTGGATGTCCGCCCGGACACCATGAACATCGACGAAACGCTTATTGAATCGGCGATCACCGACAAAACGCGCGTTATCGTGCCGGTACATTACGCGGGCGTGGCCTGTGAAATGGACACCATTATGGCGCTGGCGAAAAAGCATAACCTGTTTGTGGTGGAAGATGCCGCGCAGGGCGTGATGTCCACTTACAAAGGGCGTGCGCTGGGAACCATTGGTCATATTGGCTGCTTTAGCTTCCATGAAACCAAAAACTACACGGCGGGCGGTGAAGGTGGTGCGACGCTGATTAACGATAAAGCGTTGATTGAACGTGCCGAGATCATCCGTGAAAAAGGCACTAACCGCAGCCAGTTCTTCCGTGGTCAGGTCGATAAATATACCTGGCGTGATATTGGTTCCAGCTATCTGATGTCCGATCTGCAAGCTGCGTACCTGTGGGCGCAACTGGAAGCCGCCGAACGTATCAACCAGCAACGTCTGGCGTTGTGGCAAAACTACTACGATGCGTTAGCACCTCTGGCGAAAGCCGGGCGTATCGAATTGCCGTCGATTCCAGATGGCTGCGTGCAGAACGCGCATATGTTCTACATTAAGCTGCGGGATAATGATGACCGGAGCGCATTGATTAACTTCCTGAAAGAAGCGGAGATTATGGCGGTGTTCCATTATATTCCGCTACACGCAAGCCCTGCGGGTGAACGCTTTGGTGAGTTCCACGGCGAAGATCGCTACACCACCAAAGAGAGCGAGCGCCTGCTGCGCCTTCCTCTGTTCTACAATTTGTCGCCCGTCAATCAACGCACGGTAATTGCGACCTTGTTGAACTACTTCTCCTGATATGTCGCTGGCAAAAGCGTCCTTATGGACGGCGGCCAGTACGCTGGTCAAGATTGGCGCCGGATTACTGGTCGGTAAGTTGCTGGCGGTATCATTTGGTCCGGCTGGGCTGGGACTGGCGGCAAATTTCCGCCAGTTGATTACCGTGCTCGGCGTGCTTGCTGGGGCGGGCATCTTTAATGGCGTAACCAAATACGTTGCCCAGTACCATGATAATCCGCAGCAGTTGCGCCGAGTGGTCGGTACTTCATCAGCGATGGTGCTAGGCTTCTCTACGCTGATGGCGCTGGTTTTTGTGCTGGCAGCTGCGCCAATCAGCCAGGGATTGTTTGGTAATACCGACTATCAAGGGCTGGTGCGTTTAGTGGCGTTGGTGCAAATGGGGATCGCCTGGGGCAACCTGTTACTGGCGTTGATGAAAGGCTTTCGCGATGCCGCAGGTAATGCGTTATCGCTGATTGTCGGCAGCTTGATTGGCGTTATCGCCTATTACGTCAGTTACCGTTTGGGCGGTTATGAAGGCGCGTTGCTGGGTCTGGCGTTGATTCCTGCGCTGGTGGTGATTCCTGCCGTCATCATGTTAATTAAGCGTGGTGCAATCCCGTTAAGCTATCTGAAACCCAGCTGGGATAATGGTCTGGCTGGGCAGTTGAGTAAGTTCACGCTCATGGCGCTGATTACGTCGGTGACCTTGCCCGTTGCTTACATCATGATGCGTAAACTGCTGGCGGCGCAATACAGCTGGGATGAAGTGGGGATCTGGCAAGGGGTGAGCAGTATTTCCGATGCCTACCTGCAATTTATTACGGCATCGTTCAGCGTATATTTGCTGCCCACGTTGTCGCGGCTAACGGAAAAGCGCGATATTACCCGGGAAGTGGTGAAGTCGCTGAAATTCGTCTTACCGGCAGTGGCGGCGGCGAGTTTTACCGTCTGGCTGCTGCGTGATTTTGCTATCTGGCTGTTGTTGTCGAATAAATTTACCGCCATGCGCGATCTCTTTGCCTGGCAGTTGGTAGGCGATGTATTGAAAGTGGGCGCTTATGTCTTTGGTTATCTGGTGATCGCCAAAGCATCGCTGCGGTTTTATATTCTGGCGGAAGTCAGCCAGTTCACTTTGTTGATGGTATTTGCCCACTGGTTGATCCCCGCGCATGGTGCTCTGGGCGCGGCGCAGGCTTATATGGCAACTTATATCGTCTATTTCTCTCTTTGTTGTGGCGTGTTTTTACTCTGGCGTAGGCGGGCATGACTGTACTGATTCACGTACTGGGATCGGATATCCCTCACCATAACCAAACCGTTCTACGGTTTTTCAACGACGCGCTGGCCGCGACGAGCGAGCACGCGCGCGAGTTTATGGTTGCTGGCAAGGACGACGGCTTAAGTGACAGCTGTCCGGCGCTTTCTGTGCAATTTTACCCTGGTAAAAAATCCCTGGCAGAAGCGGTCATCGCAAAGGCGAAAGCTAACCGCCAGCAGCGATTTTTCTTCCACGGTCAGTTCAACACCGCGCTATGGCTGGCGTTGCTGAGTGGTGGTATCAAACCCAGCCAGTTTTACTGGCATATCTGGGGTGCAGATCTCTATGAGGTTTCCAGCGGGCTGAAATTCAAACTTTTCTATCCTGTCCGCCGACTGGCACAAAAGCGAGTTGGCTGCGTATTTGCCACTCGCGGTGATTTGAGCTTTTTTGCTAAAACGCATCCTAAGGTGCGGGGCGAACTGATTTACTTCCCAACCCGAATGGATCCTTCTCTCAATACGATGGCGAACGATCGGCAACGTGAAGGGAAAATGACCATTCTGGTGGGGAACTCCGGCGATCGTAGCAATGAACACATCGCCGCCTTAAATGCTGTTCATCAGCAGTTTGGCGATACGGTAAAAGTGGTGGTGCCGATGGGATATCCGCCCAATAACGATTCGTATATTAACGAAGTTCGTCAGGCAGGACTGAAACTGTTCAGCGAAGAAAATCTGCAAGTTCTGAGCGAAAAACTGGATTTTGACGCCTATCTGGCGCTACTTCGTCAGTGCGATCTCGGCTACTTTATTTTTGCCCGCCAGCAGGGCATTGGTACTCTGTGTTTGCTGATTCAGGCAGGCATTCCCTGCGTACTTAACCGGGAAAATCCGTTCTGGCAGGATATGACAGAGCAACATTTACCGGTGCTGTTTACTACCGACGATCTCAACGAGGATATTGTGCGTGAAGCGCAGCGCCAGCTTGCGTCGGTGGACAAAAACAACATTGCCTTCTTTAGCCCGAACTATCTGCAAGGCTGGCAGCGGGCGCTGGCTATTGCCAGCGGGGAGGACGCATGAGCCTGTTGCAATTTAGCGGCCTGTTTGTTGTCTGGCTGCTTTGCTCACTGTTTATTGCTACGCTGACCTGGTTTGAGTTTCGCCGCGTGCGCTTTAACTTCAATGTCTTCTTTTCATTGCTGTTTTTGCTCACCTTTTTCTTTGGCTTTCCGCTGACCAGCGTGCTGGTATTTCGCTTTAATGTCGGCGTTGCGCCGCCAGAAATTCTCCTTCAGGCGCTGCTTTCTGCTGCTTGCTTCTACGCGGTTTACTACGTTACCTACAAAACCCGCCTACGCAAACGCGTTGCTGATGTAGCGCGCCGCCCGCTGTTTACCATGAACCGCGTGGAGACCAATCTTACGTGGGTGATTCTGATGGGCATCGCGCTGGTGAGCGTCGGCATCTTCTTCATGCACAACGGTTTTTTGCTGTTCCGGCTTAACTCCTACAGCCAGATCTTCTCCAGTGAAGTCTCCGGCGTGGCGCTAAAACGCTTCTTTTACTTTTTCATCCCGGCGATGCTGGTGGTCTACTTTCTGCGCCAGGACAGCAAAGCGTGGCTGTTTTTCCTCGTCAGCACGGTCGCATTTGGCTTGCTGACTTATATGATCGTCGGCGGTACTCGCGCCAATATCATCATCGCATTCGCTATCTTCCTGTTTATTGGCATTATTCGCGGCTGGATTTCGTTGTGGATGCTGGCGGCGGCAGGCGTGCTGGGGATTGTTGGCATGTTCTGGCTGGCGCTAAAACGCTATGGAATGAACGTTAGCGGCGATGAGGCGTTCTACACGTTTCTCTATCTCACCCGCGACACCTTCTCGCCGTGGGAGAATCTGGCGTTGCTGTTGCAGAACTACGACAACATCGACTTCCAGGGGCTGGCACCGATTGTCCGCGATTTCTATGTCTTTATTCCTTCCTGGTTGTGGCCGGGACGCCCGAGTATGGTGCTGAATTCTGCCAACTATTTCACCTGGGAAGTGCTGAACAATCACTCCGGCCTGGCAATCTCGCCTACGCTTATTGGTTCACTGGTTGTTATGGGCGGCGCGCTGTTTATTCCTCTGGGGGCGATTGTAGTTGGACTGATCATTAAATGGTTCGACTGGCTGTATGAGCTGGGCAACCGCGAAACCAATCGTTATAAGGCCGCGATATTGCACAGTTTCTGCTTCGGGGCGATCTTTAATATGATTGTACTGGCGCGCGAAGGGCTGGATTCGTTTGTCTCACGCGTGGTCTTTTTTATCGTGGTCTTCGGCGCATGTCTGATGATCGCAAAACTGTTGTACTGGCTTTTTGAAAGCGCCGGACTCATTCATAAACGCACAAAATCATCGCTCCGGGCGCGGGTTGAAGGATAACAATGAATAACAACACCACGGCACCGACCTATACGCTACGTGGCTTACCGTTGATCGGTTGGCGTGATATGCAGCACGCCCTCGATTATCTGTTCGCTGACGGGCAGCTTAAGCAGGGAACGCTGGTTGCCATTAATGCCGAAAAAATGCTGACCATTGAAGATAACGCCGAGGTCAGGGAGTTAATTAACGCTGCCGAATTTAAATATGCCGATGGTATTAGCGTTGTGCGTTCGGTACGGAAAAAGTACCCACAGGCACAGATTTCCCGCGTTGCCGGAGCCGATCTCTGGGAAGAGCTGATGGCGCGCGCAGGAAAAGAAGGGACGCCAGTATTTCTTGTTGGCGGTAAACCTGAAGTGCTGGCGCAAACTGAAGCTAAACTGCGCAACCAGTGGAATGTGAATATCGTTGGTAGTCAGGATGGTTATTTTAAACCCGAGCAGCGTCAGGCGCTGTTTGAACGCATTCATGCCAGTGGAGCGCAAATCGTCACCGTTGCGATGGGATCTCCCAAGCAGGAGATCTTCATGCGTGACTGCCGTCTGGTGCATCCAGATGCGCTGTATATGGGCGTTGGCGGGACTTACGATGTCTTTGCTGGTCATGTGAAACGCGCACCGAAAATCTGGCAAAAACTGGGGCTGGAGTGGCTCTATCGCCTGCTTTCGCAGCCAAGCCGCATTAAACGCCAGCTCCGTTTACTGCGCTATTTACGCTGGCACTACACCGGTAACCTCTAATTTTCCTTTCTGTAAAGCGACGGAGTGGTCACTCCGTCGCCTGCCTGCTGTTTTATTACACAAAACATTCAAATTTTTAATGCTTCATTTGCCATTTCTTCTAAATTACGAAAACATTCGCAACACTCGATGTACCCATAACGATAACCGGTAACACCGGAAAAACATGCAAACACAACACGAGGATTTATGGCAGATAACAAACCAGAGCTACAGCGTGGGCTGGAAGCTCGACATATCGAACTCATCGCCCTGGGGGGCACCATCGGCGTTGGCTTGTTTATGGGGGCTGCCAGTACCCTGAAATGGGCTGGGCCATCCGTATTGCTGGCCTATATCATCGCCGGGCTGTTCGTCTTTTTTATCATGCGTTCAATGGGCGAAATGTTGTTCCTCGAACCGGTTACCGGTTCGTTCGCCGTTTACGCGCATCGTTATATGAGCCCGTTCTTTGGCTATCTTACCGCCTGGTCTTACTGGTTTATGTGGATGGCGGTGGGGATTTCAGAAATTACCGCCATCGGCGTCTACGTCCAGTTCTGGTTCCCGGAGATGGCGCAGTGGATACCCGCATTGATCGCGGTGGCGCTGGTGGCGTTGGCGAATCTGGCGGCGGTGCGGTTGTACGGCGAAATCGAGTTCTGGTTCGCGATGATCAAAGTCACCACAATTATTGTGATGATCGTCATTGGCCTGGGCGTGATTTTCTTTGGCTTTGGTAATGGCGGGCAGTCGATTGGGTTTAGCAATCTCACAGAGCATGGCGGTTTCTTTGCGGGTGGCTGGAAAGGGTTCCTGACCGCGCTGTGTATCGTGGTGGCGTCCTACCAGGGCGTGGAGCTGATTGGTATCACTGCCGGTGAAGCGAAGAATCCGCAGGTGACGCTGCGCAGCGCGGTAGGCAAAGTACTGTGGCGGATCCTGATTTTCTACGTAGGCGCGATTTTCGTTATCGTCACCATCTTCCCGTGGAATGAAATTGGCAGCAACGGCAGCCCGTTCGTACTGACTTTCGCCAAAATCGGTATTACCGCAGCGGCGGGCATTATCAACTTTGTGGTGCTGACGGCGGCGCTCTCTGGCTGTAACAGCGGCATGTACAGTTGCGGACGTATGCTTTACGCGCTGGCGAAAAACCGTCAGTTACCGGCGGCGATGGCGAAAGTTTCTCGTCACGGCGTACCGGTTGCGGGTGTGGCGGTATCAATAGCCATTCTGTTGATTGGTTCATGCCTGAACTACATCATCCCCAATCCACAGCGTGTGTTTGTTTACGTCTACAGCGCCAGCGTTCTTCCGGGGATGGTGCCGTGGTTTGTGATCCTGATTAGTCAGCTGCGTTTTCGTCGTGCGCACAAAGCGGCGATTGCCAGCCATCCGTTCCGCTCCATTCTCTTCCCGTGGGCCAATTACGTAACAATGGCATTCCTGATTTGCGTTTTGATCGGCATGTACTTTAATGAAGATACCCGTATGTCGCTGTTTGTCGGCATCATCTTCATGCTGGCGGTGACGGCGATTTATAAAGTTTTTGGCCTTAATCGCCACGGTAAAGTGCATAAACTGGAGGAATAAGCAGCAAAATGCACAAACCGTAACCAAACGCGCATTTTATTTAAAAAGGGACTAGACAGAGGGGTGGGAAGTCCGTATTATCCACCCCCGCAACGGCGCTAAGCGCCCGTAGCTCAGCTGGATAGAGCGCTGCCCTCCGGAGGCAGAGGTCTCAGGTTCGAATCCTGTCGGGCGCGCCATTTAGTCCCGGCGCTTGAGCTGCGGTGGTAGTAATACCGCGTAACAAGATTTGTAGTGGTGGCTATAGCTCAGTTGGTAGAGCCCTGGATTGTGATTCCAGTTGTCGTGGGTTCGAATCCCATTAGCCACCCCATTATTAGAAGTTGTGACAATGCGAAGGTGGCGGAATTGGTAGACGCGCTAGCTTCAGGTGTTAGTGTCCTTACGGACGTGGGGGTTCAAGTCCCCCCCCTCGCACCACGACTTTAAAGAATTGAACTAAAAATTCAAAAAGCAGTATTTCGGCGAGTAGCGCAGCTTGGTAGCGCAACTGGTTTGGGACCAGTGGGTCGGAGGTTCGAATCCTCTCTCGCCGACCAATTTTGAACCCCGCTTCGGCGGGGTTTTTTGTTTTCTGTGCATTTCGTCACTCACCCTTCGCAATAAACGCCCGTAATAACTCATTGCCCCACGGTATGATTTCGCCCCTAACGTATTGAAGGATGACTTCAGGCAAGGAGCGACCATGCTGCAACAGGTTCCAACGCGTGCTTTTCATGTGATGGCAAAACCGAGCGGTTCAGATTGTAATCTGAACTGTGACTACTGTTTTTATCTCGAAAAACAATCCCTTTACCGCGAACAACCTGTCACGCATATGGACGATGACACGCTTGAAGCGTATGTCCGTCACTATATCGCTGCCAGCGAACCCCAAAACGAAGTGGCTTTTACCTGGCAGGGCGGCGAACCAACGTTACTCGGGCTGGAGTTTTACCGCCGTGCAGTGGCGCTACAGGCGAAATATGGTGCTGGCAGGAAGGTAAGTAACAGCTTCCAGACTAACGGCGTGCTGCTCGATGATGAATGGTGTGCATTTCTGGCAGAAAATCATTTCCTGGTCGGTTTATCGCTGGATGGTCCGGCTGAGATCCATAATCAATATCGCGTGACCAAAGGCGGCAGACCAACGCATAAGCTGGTGATGCGCGCACTTAAATTACTGCAAAAATATCACGTTGATTATAACGTTCTGGCGTGCGTCAACCGTACCAGCGCGCAGCAACCGTTACAGGTTTATGATTTTTTACGTGATGTGGGCGTGGAGTTCATCCAGTTTATTCCGGTAGTGGAACGTCTGGCTGATGAAACAGCTGCCCGCGATGGACTGAAATTACATGCGCCTGGCGATATTCAGGGTGAGTTGACGGAATGGTCGGTGCGCCCCGATGAGTTCGGTGAATTTCTGGTGGCGATATTCGACTACTGGATCAAACGTGATGTCGGCAAGATTTTCGTAATGAATATCGAATGGGCGTTTGCCAATTTTGTCGGTGCGCCGGGTGCGGTTTGCCATCATCAGCCAACCTGTGGGCGCTCGGTGATTGTTGAGCACAACGGCGACGTTTACGCCTGCGATCACTATGTTTATCCGCAATATCGACTGGGGAATATGCTTCAGCAGACAGTTGCAGAAATGATCGATTCCCCGCAACAGCAGGCGTTTGGTGAAGATAAATTTAAGCAGTTGCCGGCGCAGTGTCGAAGTTGCAACGTGTTAAAAGCGTGCTGGGGAGGTTGCCCGAAACACCGCTTTATGCTCGATACCAGCGGCAAACCGGGGCTGAATTATTTATGTGCCGGGTATCAGCGTTATTTCCGCCATCTACCGCCATATCTTAAAGCAATGGCTGATTTGCTGGCGCACGGCCGCCCGGCCAGCGACATTATGCAGGCACATTTGATGGTGGTGAGTAAGTAAAAAGCGGCCATTTGGAGGCCGCTGCGATTGCTTGCCGGTGCCTACATGATCGTGCAAATTCAATAAATTGCAGCGTTCTGTAGGCTGGATAAGATGCTTCAGCATCGCATCCGGCAAAGGTAGCGGCTTAGTCAGATTTAATCTGCGCGCGTGGCGGATATTTTTTCAGGATCTCCATATACGCATGCATTTCGGTCTGTAGCGGTACTCCCATCGGAATATGCCGCACGCCGATGGAGTCGCTTTCCTGCGGATCGGTATAGAGATTAAATACCGCAGAGCCCGCCGTTTGCATTACTGTACCGGTGAATCCTCCCTGATATCCGCTCTGGGTATAGGCATATGGCTGCTGAATAAGAACATGATATTTGAACTCATCCATACGCACGGCAGCGAGTTGACCATTCAGGAAATAGTGCTCGGCTTTACGATTGGACTGACCGTTTGTTCCGAGGAAGAAAGAAGTCTGATCCACGCCATCGATAAAGGTGGTTTTCGGCACTAAATTTGCCACTTTCGCCCCAGGATGACCCGCCAGATCCAGCGCGGTTGGGAAAATATCCGCCAGATCGACAATACCGTCAGATTTACGCGGCTGGATCATGCCTTTCCAGTACACGAAAGTCGGTACGCGGACGCCGCCTTCCCAGGTCGAACCTTTAGAGCCACGGAACGGTGTGCGACCGTGTGGTGGCACTTCGGCTTCCGGGCCATTATCGGAGGTAAAGATAATCAGCGTGTTATCGAGCTGACCGTTTTTCTCCAGTGCTTTATACAGGTTGGCGAACACATCGTTCATCTCAACCATACAGTCGCCGTAAGAGGTGCGCGCCGGAGAACTTCCCGCATATTTTGCGTTCGGGTAGTTATCAAAGTGACAGCCGCGAGTGCCGTAATAGAGGAAAAAAGGTTTGTCGCTTTTTGCCATTTTATCGAGGAAATTAACGCCATATTTCATCCAGCGTTGATCCAGATCTTCCATATATTTCGGCGTAATGTCGGCAATGGCTTTTTGCTCACCGCCGCGCACGGCATGAACGTCATCTTTGCTGAACGGTAATTGTTTGATGTATTCAGAACGATCCGGGCTCAGGGCGACTTCCGGATTTACGTGAACATCGCGCCATTCGGTATACATATCGGACACTGAGTTGAAGCCACGGAAATCATCAAAGCCAACGTTTTGCGGCTGCGACTCTTTGTTTTCCCCCATGTGCCATTTCCCGATGGCTTGAGTGACATAGCCTTGATCATGCAGCAGTTGCGGGAGTGTCGTTAACCCTTGCAAACCGCCAGGTTGTCCGTACATCGGCGGCATCAAAATGCCGTGGTGGATGGAATACTGTCCAGTGAGAATCGTTGCGCGGGTTGGTGAAGAACTGGGTTGTGAATAAGCAGACGTTAAAATCAGCCCCTGGCTGGCAACGGCGTCA
Organism: Escherichia sp. MOD1-EC5495; assembly: GCF_002965965.1. Taxonomy (NCBI): domain Bacteria; kingdom Pseudomonadati; phylum Pseudomonadota; class Gammaproteobacteria; order Enterobacterales; family Enterobacteriaceae; genus Escherichia; species Escherichia sp. MOD1-EC5495. Next base: position 49,332 of record NZ_PTRI01000022.1, on the reverse strand, counting down.
ATGTCTGGCGTTGGGTTACCCACCGCCACGCCGCCGCCGTTAAAGCCAACGTCCATCCAGCCCACATCGTCCAGCAAGAAAACAACCACGTTCGGTTTCTTACCGGTTTTTTTCTCAAGTTCTGCCAGTTTCTGCTGGGTTTCTTTATCCTGCGCCGGGTGCTGCATTACCGGCATCATATTATCGGCAATTTGGGTTGCCGGTTTAACCAGATATTGATTTGGGTGATCGTATCCGGCAAAGCCTTTACGTGCGGTGGCAGTTGACGGGGTATCTGCTGCACTGGCCATAAGGGGAATAGCAGTGGCAACAGCAATAACAAGGAGTTTGGGTGAAAAAGAAATTTCCATGCGAAATGCTCCGGTTTCCTGTCATCAAAACGACGACGTAATTAAGCATTGATAATTGAGATCCCTCTCCCTGATAAAATAATTATATAAATAATTTATGGAAATATATTATTTATATACCGTGGAAATAAATATGAATATCAGGAGAGCATTTTCAATCCTACCTCCAGCGTGGCGGATATGTAAGGCTGGTTTATTATATAATATTGATTATTGATGCTGTTTTGATTTTGAATTCAATTAATATTTATATTGCCTATTTAACGACTTTAATTATTCATGAAGTATATGGGCAAAGGCTGCCAGATTTGAGCTAACATTCACCAATGTAATTATTGCAAGTGAATGAAAACAGGGTGCAGAATTATCTCATAACAAGTATTAAAGGATGTTATTTCCTTGTCCTGTATGGCATAATGATTGAGTAGATGCTCATTCCATTTCTTATGTTCGCCTTAGTGCCTCATAAACTCCGGAATGACGCAGAGCCGTTTACGGTGCTTATCGTCCACTGACAGATGTCGCTTTTGCCTCATCAGACACCATGGACACAACGTTGAGTGAAGCACCCACTTGTTGTCATACAGACCTGTTTTAACGCCTGCTCCGTAATAAGAGCAGGCGTTTTTTTATCCCTTCAGGAAAGGCCCGGAGGCTCTGTGCCTCCCGGTGAGAAAGGATTACTGCGGCGGGTTATTCTGTAACGTTAGCATTAAACCGTCGCGGCGCATCGCTGCGGCTTCTTCCGGTTTGTGGAGTCTGTCCAGCACGTCGGCAAGCCATGCATAATCATAAGCGTCCGGGCGTTGTTTCAGCGCCGCGCGGAAGGCGAGGGATGCTTCCTGCCATTCGCCATGCTTCATCAGCGACTGACCCAATGTGCTCCATAACAGCGGACGGTCGCCCACGTTTTTGATCTGTTGGCGCAGCACTTTTTCCAGTTGTTCTGGATTATTGGTTTTCAGGCGTGGGATCGGCAGCAGCAAACGATCGTCATACTGGTGTTTCAGGCCGTCGATGATAATTTGCTGGGCGGTGTCATGGTCATCACATTCAATAAGGTGTTCCGCCATTGCCACCTGCAACGCCACCTGATGACGCGTTTTCCGGCTTTGATTTTTCCACCAGTTACGCAAGCCTTCACTACCGTCATCAGCCCGCGCCTGATCCATCAGGCCAATCCATGCCTGTTGTTCCAGTGCTGCGCGGTGTTCTTCATCGCTAACGTGGGCTTTCGCCATTGATGGGATGATGTCCAGTAGCGAACTCCATGCGCCCGTGCGGATATAAGCCTGTTCAGCCAGACGTAATACTTCTGGATGGCGTGGCGTTACTTCCAACAACTTATCCACGCCGTGGCGTGCCGCATGGTTTTCATTACGCGCCAGTTGCAGGCGAACGCGGGCGATTTCTACCGGAATAGTATCATTGCCCGCCAGTTCTGCCGCGCGTTCCAGATGCTGATTGGCGCGCGATTCATCACCACGCTGTTGCGCGGCTTCGGCAGCCAGCAAATAGTTCACTACGGGTTGCTCAGCATGATCGGCATTTTTCGCCATCAGCTTTTCGACTTGCTGATAATCGCCTTCCGCCAGTTTCAGCAGCGCCTGCTCGGTCTGTTTACGCGCGCGGCGACGCTTACGGCCGACAAACCAACCGCGAGTGTGTGCGCCTGTGCGGAAAATCCGTCGCAGTAACCATTCGATAGCAAACAGCACCACCATCGCCAGAATCAAAATGATTGCCAGTCCCGTGACGCTGGTTTCGATATTGTAGTTATCCGTTTGGATCAGCACGTAACCCTGGTGTCCGGCAATCATTGGGCCGACGACGATGCCTGCAATCAGCAACACAAAGAGCAATAACACTTTTATCATGGTTATTCTCCTTGCGGCGCGGCTGCCGGTGTATCAGCTTGCGGTGCAGGTGCAGCCTCCGCTACTGGTGTTACTGGTTGCGCCAGCAGATTGCGCACGCGAGTCTGCATCAGTTTTTCCAGCATTGCCTGGCTTTGCAGGGTTTCCGGGAGATCCATCGAGATATTTTGCTGACTTAACTGATCCACCTCGTCGAGGAACGCTTTGGTGGTGGCATCGTCAGTATCGTAGTAAGCACGTACCCAGGTGGAGACGTTCTCCAGCGCCTGGCGGTAAGTCTCTTGCTGATGACGTGGCACAGCTTGTGCAGCGACCAGCAGGCGAGAGCGAATATTTTCGCGCAGATAGATATCCTGATTCGGTGCTAACAGCGGTACGGCGGTGTCATCACGACGGCGAATCGTAATGAAGTTGTCCATAAAGTTCTGCCAGCTTTTTTGCAGGTTGATGCGCCATTCGCTGATGGAGCTGGAAAGCTCTTCACCATCGGAATCCATCGGCGAACCGTCACTGTCATTATCGGCCAGACGCAGGTTATCAACCTGATTAGAAAGTTGATTCAGCTTGAGGATGATGCCGTCATAATCTACCTGCGAGACCGCAGAAAGGCTGGCGATATCATCGGTAATTGCCCGGCGAACGGTAATCAGACTCGGGTCATTCATATCCGCCAGGCTGGCGTCTGCGCTTTTCAGCAATGCCGCAGCGGTAGTGACGTCCTGATCGCTCCACAGCTTACGTCCGGCGAGCTTCACCAGGAAATCAGCCTGCGCCAGCAGCCAGGTTTTGGCGTCACTACCTGAAATAGTGGCGACCTTTTGTTGAACTTCATCCAGCTTTTTGGCCAGCGTTTCTTGCTGACGATTTGCCTGCTCTAACTGCGTAGCCTGTTGTTTTATGATGCTTTCCAGCTCGGCTTTTTGGCTCTCCTGAGCTTTTTGCAGAGCCGCGAGTTGGTTAGCCAGAACATCGCTGGTGGCCGTCTGACTGACGGCCTGTTGTTTACCCCAGCCATACAAACCGACACCTGCAGCCAGAGCAATAGCGATAGCCACCGCACTTAAAATTAGAGCAGTACTGTTATTACTCTTTTTTTCTACTGTGACAGATTGTGGCGTGGTGTCCACGACCTCCCTGGTCTCTTCAACCACGGCGGAGGTTTTTTCTTGTTCCGTCATTATGGCTTCCTGTTATGAGAGTTATTGTAATGCCCGTAAAAGCGCATCGTTGTCTGCGTTATCGGCGACCTTAATATCTTGCCAGCCCAGTTCCCGGGCGAGTTTCGCCAGACGCTCGCTGACGACCAGTAGTCGACAGCGTAGTAACCAGTGCTCACGATACCATCGTGGAATCAGCGACCAGAGCTGTTGCAGCATTTCACCGCTGGTAACAACGATCGTTGTCACTTCGCGAGACTGCCAGCGCATCGCTTCTTCTGCACCATCGTAATGAATGGCGCATCGTTGATAACATTCGCAAAAAATGACTTCAGCACCGCGTGCCGTCAGGGTATCCCCGATCAGCTCACGACCGCCGTTGCCACGTAAAATTAGCGCACGTTTGCCTGCAATATTTTGTAATTCAGGTAATTGTAGCAAGACTTCGCTGATTTCCCGATCCTGCGGATAACGAACTTCGTGTCCGCTCACGGTATGCAGCGCCAGTGCGGTAGTGCGACCAATGGCGAAATAATCGGGTAGGGCGGGCCACTTGAGACCTTGCTGATGCAGCTGTGACTGTGCAAAAGCAACGGCATGTTGCGAAAGGGCAAATACCAGATCGCCTTCGCTCAGTGCCGCCAACTGGTCGGCAAGTTGTGGCAGTTGCCGACCCGGAGAAAACTCAATCAGCGGAAAATGCCAGGCCACCTGTCCCAGTGCGCGCAGACGGCTCACTAACTCTTCTCCTGCGGGAGATGGGCGGGTGACCAGGATACTCATGCTGGCGCATCTCCGCTGTAGACTTCGGCGAGGATCTCGCGCGCGCCGTTATTCAGCAGCTCTTCCGCCAGCGAAATGCCCATTTGCTCGGCATCCTGCGGCGAACCACGGCGCTCACCGCGAATAATCTGCGAACCGTCCGGTGCGCCAACCAGTGCACGCAGCCAGATTTCGCCATTGATAAGTTCGGCATAGCTACCAATCGGCACCTGACAACCGCCTTCGAGGCGGGTATTCATGGCGCGTTCGGCGGTGACGCGTAGCGCAGTTTCGTGGTGATTCAGCGCGGCGAGTACCTCGCGGGTGCGCGAATCATTAAGGCGGCATTCAATGCCTACTGCACCTTGTCCTACTGCCGGAAGAGAAATTTCAGGCGGCAGCGCAGCACGAATGCGAGACTCCAGTCCTAAACGTTTTAAGCCAGCTACGGCAAGAATAATGGCATCGTATTCGCCATTATCCAGTTTACTCAGACGAGTACCGACATTGCCGCGCAGAGAACGAATAATGAGATCCGGACGGCGTTCAGCCAGTTGGCACTGGCGGCGTAAGCTGGAAGTTCCGACGATGCTGCCTGCGGGTAACGCATCCAGACTGTCATAGTTATTGGAAACAAAGGCATCGCGAGGATCTTCGCGCTCGCAAATGGTGACTAGCCCCAGACCTTGCGGAAATTCAACCGGCACATCTTTCATTGAATGCACGGCGATATCGGCACGGTTTTCCAGGAGCGCGACCTCCAGCTCTTTCACAAATAAGCCTTTTCCGCCAACCTTCGCCAGCGGCGTATCAAGAATCACATCGCCGCGCGTTACCATCGGCACCAGTTCAACCACCAGCCCTGGATGGCTCGCCAGCAATTTGTCTTTGACATAATGTGCCTGCCAGAGTGCAAGTGGGCTTTGGCGTGTGGCAATTCTTAAAACATTGTCTAACATGCTTGTTACCGTCATTATCATCCATGGTCCATCCTAACATCCTTGCCGGAGCGATGTCAGTGTTGTGGTGAAACGTCGATGCCTGTGCAAAACGTAAAATGTAGCCAGGCGCTGGTTCCTGACAGGCGCTTCAAGCCGTCGTAATAAGGAATTTACAGAGAATAAACGGTGCTACACTTGTATGTAGCGCATCTTTCTTTACGGTCAACCGGCAAGGTGTTAAATTGATCACGTTTTAGACCATTTTTTCGTCGTGAAACTAAAAAAACCAGGCGCGGAAAGTGGTACGGTTACCTTTGACATACGAAATATCCCGAATGCCGCGTGTTTCCGTTGATGTTGGCGGAATCACAGATATGACGGGTAGCAAATCAGGCGATACGTCTTGTACCTCTATATTGAGACTCTGAAACAGAGACTGGATGCCATAAATCAATTGCGCGTGGATCGCGCGCTTGCTGCTATGGGGCCTGCATTCCAACAGGTCTACAGTCTGCTGCCGACATTGTTGCACTATCACCATCCGCTAATGCCGGGTTACCTTGATGGTAATGTTCCCAGAGGCATTTGCCTTTACACGCCTGATGAAACCCAACGCCACTACCTGAACGAACTGGAACTGTATCGTGGAATGTCAGTACAGGATCCGCCAAAAGGCGAGCTTCCGATTACTGGCGTATACACCATGGGCAGCACCTCGTCTATAGGGCAAAGCTGTTCCTCCGACCTGGATATCTGGGTCTGCCATCAATCCTGGCTCGATAGCGAAGAGCGCCAGTTACTACAACGTAAATGCAGCCTGTTGGAAAGTTGGGCCGCCTCGCTGGGCGTGGAAGTCAGCTTCTTCCTGATTGATGAAAACCGTTTCCGCCATAATGAAAGTGGTAGTCTGGGGGGCGAAGATTGTGGCTCTACCCAGCATATACTGCTGCTTGACGAATTTTATCGTACCGCTGTGCGTCTCGCCGGTAAGCGTATTCTGTGGAATATGGTGCCGTGCGACGAAGAAGAGCATTACGATGACTACGTAATGACGCTCTACGCGCAGGGCGTGCTCACGCCTAATGAATGGCTGGATCTCGGTGGCTTAAGCTCGCTTTCCGCTGAAGAGTACTTTGGCGCCAGCCTTTGGCAACTCTACAAAAGCATCGATTCTCCGTACAAAGCGGTGCTGAAAACACTGCTGCTGGAAGCTTATTCCTGGGAATATCCAGACCCACGCCTGCTGGCGAAAGATATCAAACAGCGTTTGCACGATGGCGAGATAGTGTCATTTGGTCTCGATCCTTACTGCATGATGCTGGAGCGCGTTACTGAATATCTGACGGCAATTGAAGATTTCACCCGTCTGGATTTAGTGCGTCGCTGCTTCTATTTAAAAGTGTGCGAAAAACTCAGTCGCGAACGCGCTTGTGTAGGCTGGCGTCGTGAAGTATTAAGCCAACTGGTAAAAGAGTGGGGATGGGACGAAGCCCGTCTGGCGATGCTTGATAATCGCGCCAACTGGAAGATTGATCAGGTGCGTGAAGCGCACAACGAGTTGCTTGATGCGATGATGCAGAGCTACCGTAATCTGATCCGCTTTGCCCGTCGCAATAACCTTAGCGTTTCCGCCAGCCCGCAGGATATCGGCGTGCTGACGCGTAAACTGTACGCTGCGTTTGAAGCATTACCGGGGAAAGTGACGCTGGTAAACCCGCAGATTTCACCGGATCTTTCCGAGCCAAACCTGACCTTTATTTATGTGCCGCCGGGTCGTGCCAACCGTTCAGGTTGGTATCTGTATAACCGTGCGCCGACAATCGAGTCGATCATCAGTCATCAGCCGCTGGAATATAACCGCTATCTGAATAAGCTGGTGGCTTGGGCGTGGTTTAATGGCTTGCTGACATCACGGACGCATCTGTTTATTAAAGGCAACGGCATTGTCGATCTGCCTAAGTTGCAGGAGATGGTGGCTGATGTGTCGCACCATTTCCCGTTGCGTTTACCTGCGCCGACGCCGAAGGCGCTCTACAGCCCCTGTGAGATCCGCCATCTGGCGATTATCGTCAACCTGGAATATGACCCGACGACAGCGTTTCGTAACCAGGTAGTACATTTCGATTTCCGTAAGCTGGATGTCTTCAGCTTTGGCGAAGAGCAAAAATGCCTGGTGGGTAGTGTTGACCTGTTGTATCGCAATTCATGGAACGAAGTGCGCACGCTACATTTCAACGGCGAGCAGTCGATGATTGAAGCCCTGAAAACCATCCTTGGCAAAATGCATCAGGACGCCGCGCCGCCGGATAGCGTAGAAGTCTTCTGTTATAGCCAGCATCTGCGCGGATTAATCCGTACCCGTGTACAGCAACTGGTTTCTGAGTGTATCGAACTGCGTCTTTCCAGCACTCGCCAGGAAACCGGGCGCTTCAAGGCGCTGCGTGTTTCTGGTCAAACCTGGGGCTTGTTCTTCGAACGCCTGAATGTGTCTGTGCAGAAACTGGAAAATGCTATCGAGTTTTATGGCGCTATTTCGCATAACAAACTGCATGGTTTGTCAGTGCAGGTTGAGACCAATCACGTCAAATTACCGGCAGTAGTGGATGGCTTTGCCAGCGAAGGGATCATCCAGTTCTTCTTCGAAGAAACGCACGATGAGAACGGTTTTAATATCTATATTCTCGATGAAAGCAATCGAGTTGAGGTGTATCACCACTGCGAAGGTAGCAAAGAGGAGCTGGTGCGTGACGTCAGCCGCTTCTACTCGTCATCGCACGACCGTTTCACTTACGGCTCCAGTTTCATCAACTTCAACCTGCCGCAGTTCTATCAGATTGTGAAGGTCGATGGTCGCGAACAGGTCATTCCGTTCCGTACCAAATCTATCGGCAACATGCCGCCAGCCAATCAGGACAACGATACGCCGCTGTTACAGCAGTATTTTTCGTGATGAGTATGCCGGAAAGCGAGGCTTATCCGGCATGAAACCTTAACGGAAGCTCACCCTCTCTCCCGCCTGCTGCGTCGCCGCCTGTTCCAGCAAATCCCAGAAGGTTTCGCCACTGCGATCGCAAATCCATTCGTCGCCTTTCAGATCAAAGTGGTAGCCGCCCTGTTTGGTTGCCAACCACACCTGGTGCAGTGGTTCCTGGCGGTTGATAATGATTTTGCTGCCGTTTTCAAAGGTAATGGTCAGTACGCCGCCGTTGATTTCGCAGTCGATATCGCTGTCGCCATCCCAGTCGTCCAGGTGTTCTTCAATGGTTAGCCACAGTTGGTCAGCCAGGCGATGAAATTCACTGTCGTTCATTGTTGTATCCTGTTTTTACGTGATGGCGGCAGTATAGCGGCCTGGCGTCAGGGCATCAAAGTTTGCCCGTCTGCTGCTGCGTTCCGGCATGATTCCTCCGTCATCGGAATAATAATGTCTCTGTTTTGAATTTCACGCACATCTTCCTCTCTGACGTGTGTTTTCGCCAGGCAGGGGGAGGGCGTAACCCTTACCTTGTATCGGTCCAGGTATAAACATTGCGATAGTGCATAAAGCCATCCTGGCGCGAGGTGCCGATCACGAAACTACCAGCAAAACATAAATCCTCTCTTGTAAGCGTTATACTCGCAGCAATTCCTCACTTTTCAGACTTCATAAAGAGTCGCTAAACGCTTGCTTTTACGTCTTCTCCTGCGATGATAGAAAGCAGAAAGCGATGAACTTTACAGGCAATCCATAATGAAAAACGTGTTTAAAGCACTCACTGTATTACTTACTCTTTTCAGCCTGACGGGCTGCGGTCTGAAAGGTCCGCTCTATTTCCCGCCCGCAGATAAAAACGCGCCACCGCCGACCAAACCGGTAGATACGCAAACACAATCCACGTTGCCGGATAAAAACGACCGCGCCACTGGCGATGGCCCATCTCAGGTGAATTACTAAAAGTCAGTTTCTGTACCCGCGTGAATGGAGTAGATAATGCAGTTCTCGAAAATGCATGGCCTTGGCAACGATTTTATGGTCGTCGACGCGGTAACGCAGAATGTCTTTTTTTCACCGGATCTGATTCGTCGCCTGGCGGATCGGCACCTGGGTGTGGGTTTTGACCAGCTACTGGTGGTTGAGCCGCCGTACGATCCAGAACTGGATTTCCACTATCGCATTTTCAATGCTGACGGGAGTGAAGTGGCGCAGTGCGGCAACGGCGCACGCTGCTTTGCCCGCTTTGTACGCCTGAAAGGGCTGACAAATAAGCGCGATATTCGCGTCAGTACTGCCAATGGTCGGATGGTACTGACCGTCACCGATGACGATCTGGTTCGGGTAAATATGGGCGAACCAAATTTCGAACCTTCCGCCGTGCCGTTTCGCGCCAACAAAGCGGAAAAGACCTATATCATGCGCGCCGCCGAGCAGACAATCTTATGCGGCGTGGTGTCGATGGGAAATCCGCACTGCGTGATTCAGGTCGATGATGTCGATACTGCGGCGGTAGAAACACTGGGGCCAGTTCTGGAAAGCCACGAACGTTTCCCGGAGCGCGCCAACATCGGTTTCATGCAAGTGGTTAAGCGCGAGCATATTCGTTTACGCGTTTATGAGCGTGGGGCAGGTGAAACCCAGGCCTGCGGCAGCGGCGCGTGTGCGGCGGTAGCGGTAGGGATTCAGCAAGGTTTGCTGGCCGAAGAAGTTCGTGTGGAACTCCCTGGCGGTCGCCTTGATATTGCCTGGAAAGGTCCGGGTCATCCGTTATATATGACGGGTCCGGCAGTACATGTTTACGACGGATTTATTCATCTATGAAGCAACCAGGGGAAGAACTACAGGAAACACTCACGGAGCTTGATGACCGGGCGGTTGTCGATTACCTGATTAAAAATCCTGAGTTTTTTATCCGCAATGCGCACGCAGTAGAGGCAATTCGAGTGCCGCATCCGGTACGTGGCACCGTTTCGCTCGTCGAATGGCATATGGCTCGCGCGCGTAACCATATTCATGTTCTGGAAGAGAACATGGCGCTGTTGATGGAACAGGCTATCGCCAACGAAGGCCTGTTTTATCGCTTACTCTATTTGCAGCGCACTCTTACTGCCGCCAGCAGTCTCGACGACATGCTAATGCGCTTTCACCGCTGGGCACGCGATCTTGGTCTGGCGGGTGCGAGTCTACGCCTGTTCCCGGATCGTTGGCGTTTAGGCGCGCCGTCGAACCATACCCATCTGGCATTAAGCCGTCAGGCTTTCGAACCTCTGCGTATTCAGCGTCTGGGGCAGGAACCGCATTATCTGGGGCCGCTTAACGGGCCTGAATTGCTGGTGGTGCTGCCGGAAGCGAAAGCGGTGGGATCGGTGGCGATGTCGATGCTGGGAAGTGATGCTGATCTTGGTGTGGTGCTGTTCACCAGCCGTGATGCCAGTCACTATCAACAAGGGCAGGGAACGCAGTTACTCCATGAAATTGCGCTGATGATGCCGGAGCTTCTGGAGCGTTGGATTGAACGCGTATGACCGATTTACATACCGATGTGGAACGCTACCTACGTTATTTGAGCGTGGAGCGTCAGCTTAGCCCGATTACCCTGGTTAACTACCAGCGGCAGCTTGAGGCGATCATCAATTTTGCCAGCGAAAACGGCCTGCAAAGCTGGCAACAATGTGATGTGACGATGGTGCGTAATTTTGCTGTACGCAGTCGCCGTAAAGGGCTGGGAGCGGCAAGCCTCGCGTTACGGCTTTCTGCGCTACGTAGCTTTTTTGACTGGCTGGTCAGTCAGAACAAACTCAAAGCCAACCCGGCGAAAGGTGTTTCGGCACCGAAAGCGCCGCGTCATCTGCCGAAAAATATCGACGTCGATGATATGAATCGGCTGCTGGATATCGATATCAACGATCCCCTCGCTGTACGCGATCGGGCAATGCTGGAAGTGATGTACGGCGCGGGGCTGCGTCTTTCCGAACTGGTGGGGCTGGATATCAAACACCTCGACCTGGAGTCCGGCGAAGTGTGGGTGATAGGAAAAGGTAGCAAAGAGCGCCGCCTGCCGATTGGTCGTAACGCCGTGGCGTGGATTGAGCACTGGCTTGATTTACGCGACCTGTTTGGCAGTGAAGACGACGCACTTTTCCTGTCGAAACTGGGCAAACGCATCTCTGCGCGTAACGTACAAAAACGCTTTGCCGAATGGGGCATCAAACAGGGGCTGAATAATCACGTTCACCCGCATAAATTACGTCACTCGTTCGCTACGCATATGCTGGAGTCGAGCGGCGATCTTCGTGGTGTGCAGGAGCTGCTGGGTCATGCCAACCTCTCCACCACGCAAATCTATACTCATCTTGATTTTCAACACCTTGCCTCGGTGTACGATGCGGCGCATCCACGCGCCAAACGGGGGAAATAATGCGTTTTTACCGGCCTTTGGGGCGCATCTCGGCGCTCACCTTTGACCTGGATGATACCCTTTACGACAACCGTCCGGTGATTTTGCGCACCGAGCGGGAGGCGCTGACTTTTGTGCAAAATTATCATCCGGCGCTGCGCAGCTTCCAGAATGAAGATCTGCAACGCCTGCGCCAGGCGGTACGGGAAGCGGAACCCGAGATTTATCACGACGTGACGCGCTGGCGTTTTCGTTCGATTGAACAAGCGATGCTCGACGCCGGGCTGAGTGCCGAAGAAGCCAGTGCAGGCGCACATGCTGCGATGATCAACTTTGCCAAATGGCGCAGTCGGATCGATGTTCCGCAGCAAACGCACGACACCTTAAAACAGCTGGCGAAGAAATGGCCGCTGGTGGCGATCACCAACGGTAACGCACAGCCGGAACTGTTTGGTTTGGGCGACTACTTTGAGTTTGTGCTGCGCGCTGGCCCACACGGACGCTCGAAGCCGTTCAGCGATATGTACTTTCTGGCGGCAGAAAAACTCAATGTGCCGATCGGCGAGATCTTACATGTAGGTGACGATATTACCACCGACGTGGGTGGGGCGATCCGCAGCGGAATGCAGGCCTGTTGGATCAGACCGGAAAATGGCGATCTGATGCAAACCTGGGACAGCCGTTTACTGCCGCATCTGGAAATTTCCCGGTTGGCATCTCTGACCTCGCTGATATAATCAGCAAATCTGTATATATACCCAGCTTTTTGGCGGAGGGCGTTGCGCTTCTCCGCCCAACCTATTTTTACGCGGCGGTGCCAATGGACGTTTCTTACCTGCTCGAAAGCCTTAATGACAAACAGCGCGAAGCGGTGGCCGCGCCACGCAGCAATCTTCTGGTGCTGGCGGGCGCGGGCAGTGGTAAGACGCGTGTACTGGTGCATCGTATCGCCTGGCTGATGAGCGTGGAAAACTGCTCACCGTATTCGATTATGGCGGTGACGTTTACCAACAAAGCGGCGGCGGAGATGCGCCATCGTATCGGGCAACTGATGGGCACCAGTCAGGGCGGCATGTGGGTCGGCACCTTCCACGGGCTGGCGCACCGCCTGCTGCGTGCGCACCATATGGACGCCAACCTGCCGCAGGATTTCCAGATCCTCGATAGCGAAGACCAACTGCGCCTGCTTAAACGTCTGATCAAGGCGATGAATCTCGACGAGAAGCAGTGGCCGCCACGTCAGGCAATGTGGTACATCAACAGCCAGAAAGATGAAGGACTGCGTCCGCATCATATTCAAAGCTACGGTAATCCGGTGGAGCAAACCTGGCAGAAGGTGTATCAGGCGTATCAGGAAGCGTGTGATCGCGCGGGTCTGGTGGACTTCGCGGAACTGCTGCTACGTGCACATGAGCTGTGGCTTAACAAACCACATATCCTTCAGCACTATCGCGAACGTTTCACCAACATTCTGGTGGACGAATTCCAGGATACCAACAACATTCAGTATGCGTGGATCCGCCTGCTGGCGGGCGATACCGGAAAAGTAATGATTGTTGGTGATGACGACCAGTCAATCTATGGCTGGCGCGGGGCGCAGGTCGAGAATATTCAGCGTTTCCTCAATGATTTCCCCGGTGCCGAAACTATTCGTCTGGAGCAAAACTACCGCTCTACCAGTAACATTCTTAGCGCCGCCAACGCCCTGATTGAAAACAACAACGGGCGTCTGGGTAAAAAACTGTGGACTGATGGCGCGGACGGTGAGCCGATTTCCCTCTATTGCGCCTTTAACGAACTCGACGAAGCGCGTTTTGTGGTTAACCGCATCAAAACCTGGCAGGACAACGGCGGGGCGCTTGCCGAGTGCGCCATTCTCTACCGCAGCAACGCCCAGTCGCGTGTACTGGAAGAGGCCTTATTACAGGCGAGTATGCCGTACCGTATTTACGGCGGGATGCGCTTCTTCGAACGCCAGGAAATCAAAGATGCGCTCTCGTATCTGCGCCTGATTGCCAACCGCAACGATGACGCGGCCTTTGAGCGTGTGGTGAATACGCCAACGAGGGGTATTGGTGACCGGACGCTGGACGTCGTGCGTCAGACATCGCGCGATCGCCAGTTAACTCTCTGGCAGGCGTGTCGTGAACTGTTGCAGGAAAAGGCTCTGGCCGGTCGTGCTGCCAGCGCCTTGCAGCGGTTTATGGAACTGATCGACGCCTTAGCGCAAGAAACTGCCGATATGCCGCTGCATGTACAGACTGACCGGGTAATTAAAGACTCCGGCCTGCGCACCATGTACGAGCAGGAGAAAGGCGAAAAAGGCCAGACGCGTATCGAAAACTTAGAGGAACTGGTGACGGCAACGCGCCAGTTCAGCTACAACGAAGAAGACGAAGATTTAATGCCGCTACAGGCGTTCCTCTCTCACGCGGCGCTCGAAGCAGGTGAAGGGCAGGCGGATACCTGGCAGGATGCGGTACAGCTGATGACGCTGCACTCGGCGAAAGGTCTGGAGTTTCCGCAGGTGTTTATTGTCGGTATGGAAGAGGGCATGTTCCCAAGTCAGATGTCGCTGGATGAAGGCGGGCGTCTGGAAGAAGAACGCCGTCTGGCCTACGTTGGTGTAACCCGCGCGATGCAGAAACTGACGCTGACTTACGCGGAAACCCGCCGCCTGTACGGCAAAGAAGTTTACCATCGCCCATCGCGCTTTATCGGTGAGCTGCCGGAAGAGTGTGTGGAAGAGGTACGCTTGCGCGCTACGGTAAGCCGTCCGGTCAGCCATCAGCGTATGGGTACGCCGATGGTCGAGAACGACAGCGGCTACAAACTCGGCCAGCGCGTGCGCCACGCTAAGTTTGGTGAAGGCACTATCGTCAATATGGAAGGCAGCGGCGAACATAGCCGTTTGCAGGTGGCGTTCCAGGGCCAGGGAATCAAATGGCTGGTGGCGGCTTACGCCCGGCTGGAGACGGTGTAACGTTGCCGGATGCGGTGCTGTGCACCTTATCCGGCCTACAAAATCATGCAGATTCAATAAATTGCGGCCGGATAAGGCGTTTACGCCGCATCCGGCATCAGCACCATATTCAGTATCTGACACAAAACTATCATTCTAACTTTTCCGCTCGACGGAAATCATGGTAACAAAAGGATAGCGTTGCCACGGGAGTGCTCCGCCTTTCATATACATATGTGAAATCGTGCCATCAAGATAAAGCAGCTGCTCTACGTCCAGTTTCGCTTTGGCATAGCAGGCAAAATCATAAAAATTTGTCGCCTGCTGGCTCAACAAAAACACGGCGTTCCCTTGTTTATTAATCCCTACACCGTTACGAATTTTACGCGAGGCAACATTCGGGTGAATGCGTGGATTAATTACGCCGTTTTCTAACAACATTGGCCCTGACTGCACTGCGAACTGAATCTCTTTACTGGCTTTAAATGCCTGCAGCGGAACGATAGCGGCTTTATCTCCCGCGACATAAAAAACGCCGCCAGGACGGATAAAGAAGTTCCCTTCCCCTGAGGCGAGATTTAGCGCCACCTTCTGCTGACCGTTTTCGATGTACAAACCGAGCGGCGCATAGCTTTCATCATAGATGCCGCCGTTCATCACCATCTGAATTTGCCCCTGGCTATTAATATCCGCCAGCAGCGCATGTAACGTTCCCCACGCTTCGCCATTGGCTTTTTGCCAGTACATTTTCACCCGCTCTGTCTGAGGGTTAACGGTATACGCCTGTACTGTCAGCGACGGATCTGAGAGCGCGCAGTCATCAGCAGCAACAGCAAACAAGGGGAGTAAGACGAGGGCGAGAAAAATCCGTTTGAGATTCAAGGTGATCATTCCTTTACCAATGAGTAGCCGATGCGCCATTATAGGTCCTGGATGTGTGATTTTTTTATCCTGTTAACGACCTTGACGAGTACCAAAAAGCGCGAAGTTCAACTATTGTTCTGTGGTGTTCCGTTGCGTGTTGACGGCAAAATTTTGCTGGCGTAACATGCGCGCACGATCACTCTAAGAGGACATTCGCCTTGGACACACCCAGTAGATACTGGCTCATTATCCTGTCATCCAGGATCAACTCCTAAGGCTATCCCCTTTTGCTGATAGCCTTAGCGGTTGTCAGCGACCTCAATTTTTCCCGTCGCGCTGAGTCAGGCTGTTTAATGGTCTGAAACCCAATTTGTTTCTGTGTGCCCACCGAACTGTCCGATATTTTAAGCATTGGGAGTCCCGGTCATGCTGAGCGCATTTCAACTGGAAAATAACCGACTGACCCGGCTGGAAGTCGAAGAGTCACAACCCCTTGTAGATGCAGTATGGATTGATCTTGTCGAACCGGATGACGACGAGCGACTGCGCGTACAATCTGAACTTGGCCAGAGCCTGGCAACCCGCCCGGAACTGGAAGACATCGAAGCATCGGCGCGTTTCTTTGAAGACGATGATGGCCTGCATATTCACTCCTTCTTCTTCTTTGAAGATGCGGAAGATCACGCCGGTAACTCCACTGTGGCATTTACCATCCGTGATGGTCGCCTGTTTACTCTGCGTGAGCGCGAGCTGCCTGCATTCCGTCTGTATCGTATGCGCGCCCGTAGTCAGTCAATGGTTGACGGTAACGCCTACGAGCTGCTGCTGGATCTGTTCGAAACCAAAATCGAACAGCTGGCGGATGAAATTGAAAACATCTACAGCGATCTGGAGCAGTTGAGCCGGGTAATTATGGAGGGGCATCAGGGCGATGAGTACGACGAGGCGCTCTCCACACTGGCGGAACTGGAAGATATCGGCTGGAAAGTTCGTCTGTGTCTGATGGATACCCAGCGCGCGCTCAACTTCCTGGTACGCAAGGCGCGTTTACCTGGCGGGCAACTGGAGCAGGCGCGTGAAATCCTGCGAGATATCGAATCCCTGCTGCCGCATAACGAATCCCTGTTCCAGAAGGTAAACTTCCTGATGCAGGCGGCGATGGGCTTTATCAACATCGAGCAGAACCGCATCATCAAAATCTTCTCGGTGGTATCCGTGGTGTTCCTGCCGCCAACACTGGTCGCTTCCAGCTACGGGATGAACTTTGAGTTTATGCCAGAACTGAAGTGGAGTTTCGGCTACCCAGGCGCGATTATCTTTATGATTCTCGCGGGTCTGGCACCGTATCTGTACTTTAAGCGGAAGAACTGGTTGTAAAAAACGAGAGCGGTGGCTTAGCCTGGCTAAGCCACCTGTTATTTAGAGGCTCCAGGTATCAATACCCTTTACTTCTTTTTCATAGAACCATTTATTTGTGCTAACAGCAACATAGCCTGCTACAGCGAATCCCAGTACATTAACGCCAATTAATGCACCAATCAATAGTGAGAGAATGCCAAGTAATAGAACTATAATTGCTTTTTTCCATAATCCCAGGAAAAATAAATATATCCAGGAGAAGAAAAAAGCAATGAAATTCATTTGAATAGTTAATCGTTGCCTTATTTTTAATGCTTTAAATGTTGTTTTATATTCTGGTGTTGCCCCCCAGAATCCAGGAAAACCATATTGGTCATAAAAATTAAATCGGTATTTCCATTTTTCACTTAATGAACCATCGTTCATATATCCCTTACTCATAAATACTCCGTAACTATTATTTTGATGAATCAGTAGGTGCAAGTATTAGCATACTGAAAGTGGTAAAATAGCAAATTAAGAAAATCATTGAACCATTGCCTGAACAATCAAAATGTTCGGCAATCATGGTGATGATAGAGATGGTATAGACAGCTAATGTGCAAAAAATATACGTTTTTATATACGTGAAACCACTATCACGGAGTCGTTGGCAATTCATATTGATGACGAGATAATGGAGAAGAATGGTAGATATTATAACAAAAAATCCTGATCCGGCCTCGCCAGAAAAAGCAATAAGTAAGACACAAACTAAATTTGTTAAAATAAATGAAAACAAATAACGGCGTCTGGAAATCTTGCCTTTAGATGTTGGCATAAATATACGTAACATTGATTTTACATCCCTGTGTGATTCTCCTGCCAGCATGGCAATATGCCCACTCTCATGCAAGAGCAGGCACATTTTTTCAGAATATATTTATTTTTTATTTGGACGTTCTACGCTGCGTATAAATCGCATCCATCACAAAAATTGCCAGCGCCACCCAAATAAAGGCGAAAGTCACCATCTTATCGGCACCCGGTGTTTCACCATAAAACGTCACGGCCAGCAGGAACATCAGCGTCGGGCCAATGTACTGGAAAAAGCCTAACGTTGAGAGACGCAGGCGCGTGGCGGCGGCGGTAAAACACAACAGCGGTACAGTGGTGACAACACCAGCGGCGATCAGCAGTAAATTCAGCGACATTGGGTTTTTCCCCATATGGCTGGTAGAACTATCAGCAATAGCAAACAGGTAAATCGCCGCCACGGGTAGCAGCCACATGGTTTCGATTAACATGCCTGTTTGAGCTTCAACCGCAATCTTCTTGCGTACCAGGCCGTAGAAGGCAAAACTAAATGCCAGTCCCAGTGCGATGATTGGCAGCGAACCAAAGGTCCAGAGCTGGACCAGCACACCACAAATCGCCAGAATCACTGCCAGCCATTGCATCCGGCGGAATCGCTCGCCGAGGAAAATCATCCCCAGTAATATATTCACCAGTGGATTAATAAAGTATCCAAGACTGGCCTCCAGCATATGGTGATTGTTCACTGCCCAGATAAACAGTAACCAGTTGCCACCAATTAGCACAGCAGAGACTGCCAGCATAAATATTTTCTTCGGCGTCTGAATCAGGGTTTTTAAATAGGACCACTGGCGGCTGATGCTCATCAACACCACCATAAAGAAAAACGACCAGATTACACGATGCGTCAGGATCTCATCAGCAGGTACGTAATAAATCAGTTTGAAGTACGCAGGTGCAATACCCCAAATAAAATAAGCGGCAAGAGCGAGTAATACGCCCTGCCGCGTTTGTTTTGTATCCATTGGAAAACTCATTTTTTGTTGTTAATTACAGTTTACCTGCTCAGATGGCTGACAAAGTGCGCTTTGTTCATGCCTTACCCAACCTACAAAAGAATGCAAATTCAATACATTGCATTTCTCTGGTAGGCCTAATAAGCGTAGCGCATCAGGCAATTTGCGTTTGTCATCAGTTTCAGCAGTTTACCTGCTTTTAGATTTTCAACCTACCATATAGGTGGCGGTAGCACTGGCAATATAAAGCTGTTCTTCATTGTGCAGTTCGACACGGGCGACGGCGACTTTATTACCCGCACGTAACAGGCTACTGGTGGCTGTAAAACGCTCACTCCTGCCTGGACGCAGATAATCGACGCGAAGATCAATGGTGCCCATCCGCGATAGTCGCTGGCGTAGTTCATCTTCATTAATGGTTTCGTGACGCGTTAAAGTGCTGCCTACACATACCAGACCAGCGGCGACATCCAGCGCCGACGCAATCACCCCGCCGTGCAAAATACTTTGCGCCCAGTTACCGACCATCATTGGCTGATTATTAAAGGCCAGCTGCGCAAATTCTTTTTCGTAACGCTCCAGTTCCATCCCCAATGCCCGGTTAAACGGCATGTGATAGACAAACATTTCACCCACTAATTTCAGGGCTTGTTCAGCGGTCAGTACAGCAGACATATCATCCTTACACTTCGTTGGTTAACGAAATGTTGATTTTATGCTTCTTTGTTGTTGGTTTCTACTTTAGGAAGGGATAACTAACGGCAATTGAGTTAAGTATGTAAAATAGCCCGCAGAAAAAATATTCATCTAATCAATAATTCGTTACGGAGAACACGATCGATGCGGACTCTACTGGGCTGCTTGTTGCCAGTGTGTATGCTGCCGATAGTGGCAAATGCACAAGAAGCAACGGTGAAAGATGTGCATGATGCGCCTGCAGTACGTGGCAGCATCATCGCCAATATGTTGCAGGAACATGATAATCCTTTCACCCTTTATCCTTATGACACCAACTACATCATCTATACCCAGACCAGCGATCTGAATAAAGAAGCGATTGCGAGTTACGATTGGGCAGAAAACGCGCGTAAGGATGAAGTGAAGTTCCAGTTAAGTCTGGCGTTTCCGCTTTGGCGTGGGATTTTGGGGGCAAACTCTGTTCTGGGTGCATCTTACACCCAAAAATCCTGGTGGCAGCTTTCTAATAGCGAAGAATCATCGCCGTTTCGTGAAACTAACTATGAACCGCAACTGTTCCTCGGTTTTGCTACCGATTACCGCTTTGCTGGCTGGACACTGCGCGATGTGGAGCTGGGGTACAATCATGACTCTAACGGGCGTTCCGACCCGACGTCCCGTAGCTGGAACCGTATCTACACCCGCCTGATGGCAGAAAACGGCAACTGGCTGGTGGAAGTCAAACCGTGGTATGTGGTGGGTAATACTGACGATAACCCGGATATCACCAAATATATGGGTTACTACCAGCTTAAAATCGGCTATCACCTCGGTGATGCGGTGTTGAGTGCGAAAGGACAGTACAACTGGAATACCGGTTACGGTGGTGCGGAGTTAGGCTTAAGTTACCCGATCACCAAACATGTGCGTCTTTATACTCAGGTTTACAGCGGTTACGGCGAATCGCTCATCGACTATAACTTTAACCAGACCCGCGTCGGTGTGGGGGTTATGCTAAACGACCTGTTCTAATGCGAGTTGATTGAAAGGCAAACCTGGAATCCAGCATCCAGGATTATCCTGCCAGAGACTAAAAGCATTGCAGTTTCTCGCGCAGACGCTGAAAATAGCGCCTGTTTTTATTTCAGGCAATCGGGGTGAATGTGGCGCAGGCGGAAGTGTTGAATCTGGAGTCCGGAGCTAAACAGGTTTTACAAGAAACCTTTGGCTACCAACAGTTTCGCCCCGGCCAGGAAGAAATTATCGACACCGTACTTTCCGGTCGCGATTGCCTCGTCGTCATGCCAACTGGCGGCGGGAAATCCCTGTGCTATCAAATCCCTGCGTTGTTATTGAACGGTCTTACTGTCGTTGTTTCACCACTGATTTCCTTGATGAAAGACCAGGTGGATCAACTGCAAGCCAACGGTGTAGCGGCGGCGTGCCTTAACTCGACGCAAAACCGAGAGCAGCAGCTTGAAGTGATGACAGGCTGCCGCACCGGGCAAATTCGCCTGCTGTATATCGCGCCGGAACGCCTGATGCTGGATAACTTCCTTGAACACCTGGCGCACTGGAATCCTGTCTTATTAGCCGTTGATGAAGCGCATTGTATTTCCCAATGGGGTCACGATTTCCGCCCGGAATATGCTGCGCTCGGTCAGTTACGCCAGCGTTTCCCGACGCTGCCGTTTATGGCGCTAACCGCTACAGCCGATGACACCACCCGCCAGGATATCGTGCGCCTGCTGGGGCTTAACGATCCGCTGATTCAAATCAGTAGTTTTGACCGCCCGAATATTCGCTATATGTTGATGGAGAAGTTCAAACCGCTCGATCAACTGATGCGTTACGTGCAGGAACAACGCGGTAAGTCGGGGATTATTTACTGTAATAGTCGTGCGAAGGTAGAAGATACCGCTGCGCGCCTGCAAAGCAAGGGTATTAGCGCAGCAGCGTATCACGCAGGGCTGGAAAACGATGTCCGCGCCGACGTGCAGGAAAAATTTCAGCGCGATGACCTGCAAATTGTGGTGGCGACCGTGGCGTTCGGTATGGGCATCAACAAACCTAACGTCCGCTTCGTGGTGCATTTTGATATTCCGCG
The DNA here is from genome assembly GCF_002965965.1 of Escherichia sp. MOD1-EC5495. Taxonomy (NCBI): domain Bacteria; kingdom Pseudomonadati; phylum Pseudomonadota; class Gammaproteobacteria; order Enterobacterales; family Enterobacteriaceae; genus Escherichia; species Escherichia sp. MOD1-EC5495. The sequence goes on along the minus strand of NZ_PTRI01000022.1, from coordinate 28,093 downwards.
CAATATTGAATCCTACTATCAGGAAACAGGTCGCGCCGGGCGTGATGGCCTACCTGCGGAAGCAATGCTGTTTTACGATCCGGCAGATATGGCGTGGTTGCGCCGCTGTCTGGAAGAGAAGCCGCAGGGGCAGCTACAGGATATCGAGCGCCATAAACTCAATGCGATGGGGGCGTTTGCCGAAGCGCAAACTTGTCGTCGTCTGGTGCTGCTCAACTATTTTGGCGAAGGGCGTCAGGAACCGTGTGGGAACTGCGATATCTGCCTTGATCCGCCGAAACAATACGATGGTTCAAACGATGCGCAGATTGCGCTTTCTACCATTGGTCGTGTGAATCAGCGGTTTGGTATGGGCTATGTGGTGGAAGTGATCCGTGGTGCTAATAATCAGCGTATCCGCGACTATGGTCATGACAAACTGAAAGTCTACGGCATGGGGCGTGATAAAAGTCATGAACACTGGGTGAGCGTGATCCGCCAACTGATTCACCTCGGTCTGGTGACGCAAAATATCGCCCAGCATTCTGCGCTACAACTGACAGAGGCCGCGCGTCCGGTGCTGCGTGGCGAATCCTTTTTGCAACTCGCGGTGCCGCGTATTGTCGCGCTCAAACCGAAAGCGATGCAGAAATCGTTTGGCGGCAATTACGATCGTAAACTGTTCGCCAAATTACGCAAACTGCGTAAATCTATTGCCGATGAAAGCAATGTCCCGCCGTATGTGGTGTTTAACGACGCTACCTTGATTGAGATGGCTGAACAGATGCCGATCACCGCCAGCGAAATGTTGAGTGTAAACGGTGTCGGGATGCGCAAGCTGGAACGCTTTGGTAAACCGTTTATGACGCTGATTCGCGCTCATGTCGACGGCGACGACGAAGAGTAGTCAGCGGCACAAAAAAGTGCCAGGATGAACATTCCGTAAACGTTTTCCCCGCGAGTCAAATGTATGTTGATGTTATTTCTCACCGTTGCCATGGTGCATATTGTGGCGCTTATGAGCCCCGGTCCCGATTTCTTTTTTGTTTCTCAAACTGCCGTTAGCCGTTCGCGTAAAGAAGCGATGATGGGCGTGCTGGGCATAACCTGCGGCGTCATGGTCTGGGCAGGGATCGCGCTGCTTGGCCTGCATTTGATTATCGAAAAAATGGCCTGGCTGCATACGCTCATTATGGTTGGTGGTGGCCTGTATCTCTGCTGGATGGGTTACCAGATGCTGCGCGGTGCGCTGAAAAAAGAGGCTGTTTCTGCGCCTGCGCCACAAGTCGAGCTGGCGAAAAGCGGGCGCAGTTTCCTGAAAGGCTTGCTGACCAATCTCGCCAATCCGAAAGCGATTATCTACTTTGGTTCGGTGTTCTCACTGTTTGTCGGCGATAACGTCGGCACCACCGAACGCTGGGGCATTTTCGCGCTGATTATTGTCGAAACGCTGGCGTGGTTTACCGTTGTTGCCAGCCTGTTTGCGCTACCGCAAATGCGCCGGGGTTATCAACGTCTGGCGAAGTGGATCGACGGTTTTGCCGGGGCGTTATTTGCCGGATTTGGCATTCATTTGATTATTTCGCGTTGATACCAGACGCGTCATCAGAGAAAGTCGGATAAGGCGTTTACGCCGCATCCGACATTATTTTTCACGCATGTCTTGCCGATGCCAACAGCGCCCCCACCAGCATAAACAACGAGCCGAAAATCTTATTCAGCGCCTTCATCTGCTTCGGCCCTTTAATCCAGAGTGCGATCCGTTGGGCGAGGGTGGCGTAACCGATCATCACAATAATATCGACCACAATAGTGGTGACGCCGAGCACGATATACTGCATCAGTTGCGGTTGCTGCGGCATGATAAATTGCGGAAATAGCGCCGCCAGAAACACAATACTTTTGGGATTAGTAAGGTTCACAAACACTGACCGCTGGAACAGGTGGCGGCGCGATTGGGTAGGAGCCAGCGATTTAAGATCAATTGCACCAGCGGCGCGCCACTGCTGGATTCCCAGCCAAATCAGGTAAGCCGCGCCTGCCCACTTCAACACTTCAAAAGCAATAACCGAGCGGGAAAATAGCGTTCCCAAACCCACGCCAACCAGCACAATATGAATCGCCAGTCCGGTCTGAAGCCCTGCAATAGACGCTACCGCGCCGCGATAACCGTGGTTGAGCGAAGTGGTCATGGTGTTGATTGCGCCAGAGCCTGGCGAGAGGCTTAAAATGATCGATGTTAGTAAGTAGGCGAACCACCATTCAAAGGTCATGGGAATCTCCCGGATAGTCTATTTTTGTGCCACAATACGCTACTGTCGCAGCGTTGTGTCAGGCACGCTTAAAAAAACGATTTTACGTGGTTTAAGAGGCAGATTACCCGATGTTTCAGCAGCAAAAAGACTGGGAAACAAGAGAAAAAGCGTTTGCTGCTTTTACGATGGGGCCACTGACCGACTTCTGGCGTCAGCGGGACGAAGCAGAGTTTATCGGCGTGGATGACATTCCGGTGCGTTTTGTCCGCTTTCGCGCTCCGCAACATGATCGGGTAGTCGTCATTTGTCCGGGGCGTATTGAGAGCTATGTAAAGTATGCGGAGCTGGCCTACGACCTGTTCCATCTGGGGTTTGATGTGTTAATCATCGACCATCGCGGTCAGGGGCGTTCCGGTCGACTGTTAGTCGATCCGCATCTCGGGCATGTTAATCGCTTTAATGATTATGTTGATGATCTGGCGGCGTTCTGGCAACAAGAGGTCCAGCCAGGTCCGTGGCGTAAACGCTATATACTGGCGCACTCGATGGGCGGTGCAATCTCCACGCTGTTTCTGCAACGTCACCCCGGCGTATGCGATGCCATTGCGCTAACTGCGCCAATGTTTGGGATTGTGATTCGTATGCCATCATTTATGGCGCGGCAGATCCTTAACTGGGCAGAAGCGCACCCACGTTTTCGTGATGGCTATGCGATTGGCACCGGGCGCTGGCGCGCGCTGCCGTTTACCATCAATGTTCTGACCCACAGCAGACAGCGATATCGACGTAATTTGCGTTTCTATGCTGATGACCCAACGATTCGCGTCGGTGGGCCGACCTACCATTGGGTACGCGAAAGTATTCTGGCTGGCGAACAGGTGTTAGCCGGTGCGGGTGATGACGCCACGCCAACGCTTCTCTTGCAGGCTGAAGAGGAACGCGTGGTAGATAACTGTATGCACGACCGTTTTTGTGAACTCCGCGCCGCAGCGGGCCATCCTGTAGAAGGGGGGCGGCCGCTGGTAATTAAAGGTGCGTACCATGAGATCCTTTTTGAAAAGGACGCAATGCGCTCAGTCGCGCTCCACGCCATCGTTGAATTTTTCAACCGGCATAACTCACCCAGCGGAAATCGCGCTATAGAGGTTTAAATTTCTTATGTATCAGGTTGTTGCGTCTGATTTAGATGGTACGTTACTTTCTCCCGACCATACATTATCCCCTTACGCCAAAGAAACCCTGAAACTGCTCACCGCGCGTGGCATCAACTTTGTGTTTGCGACGGGTCGCCACCACGTCGACGTGGGGCAAATTCGCGATAATCTGGAGATTAAGTCTTACATGATTACCTCCAATGGCGCGCGCGTGCACGATCTGGATGGTAATCTGATTTTCGCGCATAACCTGGATCATGACATTGCCAGCGACCTGTTTGGTGTAGTCAACGACAACCCGGACATCATTACTAACGTTTATCGCGACGACGAATGGTTTATGAATCGCCACCGTCCGGAAGAGATGCGCTTTTTTAAAGAAGCGGTGTTCAAATATGCGCTGTATGAGCCAGGATTACTGGAGCCGGAAGGCGTCAGCAAAGTGTTCTTCACCTGCGATTCCCATGAAAAATTGTTACCGCTGGAGCAAGCTATCAACGCTCGCTGGGGCGATCGCGTCAACGTCAGTTTCTCTACCTTAACTTGTCTTGAAGTGATGGCGGGTGGCGTTTCGAAAGGCCATGCGCTGGAAGCGGTAGCGAAGAAGCTGGGCTACAGCCTGCAAGATTGCATTGCCTTTGGCGATGGAATGAACGACGCCGAAATGCTGTCGATGGCGGGGAAAGGCTGCATTATGGGCAGCGCGCACCAGCGCCTGAAAGATCTGCATCCTGAGCTGGAAGTGATTGGTACTAACGCCGACGACGCGGTGCCGCATTATCTGCGTAAGCTCTATTTATCGTAATCGTTCTTTATTTGGTCAGTTGTCAACCTGATACTTCGCTACAATGGATACTCGTTAATCAAAGAGTTTTCCATTGTGGCGCTACTTATCATCACCACTATTCTGTGGGCCTTCTCCTTTAGCTTTTATGGCGAGTACCTTGCGGGGCACGTCGACAGCTATTTTTCGGTGCTGGTACGCGTTGGGCTGGCGGCGCTCGTTTTCCTGCCGTTCCTGCGTACCCGTGGCAATAGCCTGAAAACCATTGGCCTGTATATGCTGGTGGGCGCGATGCAGCTTGGCATTATGTATATGCTGAGTTTCCGTGCCTATCTCTACCTGACAGTCTCTGAACTGCTGTTATTTACCGTCCTGACGCCGCTCTACATCACGCTGATTTATGACATTATGAGTAAGCGCCGTCTGCGCTGGGGATATGCTTTTAGCGCGTTACTCGCGGTGATTGGTGCCGGGATTATTCGCTATGATCAGGTCACCGACCATTTCTGGACTGGCCTGCTGCTAGTGCAACTCTCCAATATCACTTTTGCCATCGGCATGGTGGGTTACAAACGCCTGATGGAAACTCGCCCGATGCCGCAGCATAACGCCTTTGCGTGGTTCTATCTTGGCGCGTTCCTGGTGGCGGCGATTGCATGGTTCTTGCTGGGCAATACGCAGAAAATGCCGCAAACCACGCTGCAATGGGGCATTCTGGTGTTTCTTGGCGTGGTGGCTTCCGGGATTGGTTATTTTATGTGGAACTACGGCGCGACTCAGGTGGACGCCGGAACGCTGGGCATTATGAACAATATGCACGTTCCGGCAGGATTACTGGTTAACCTGGCTATCTGGCACCAACAGCCGCACTGGCCAACATTTATTACAGGCGCGCTGGTGATCCTGTCCTCACTGTGGGTGCATCGGAAGTGGGTCGCTCCGCGCTCTTTACAAACGGCAGATGATCGCAGGCGTGATTGCGCGCCGAGCGAATAAACGCTTCTGTCACTGGCTGACGCTGCTCGCCGTCGCGCACGGCGGCGTACAGTCGGCTCCATAATCCCTCGCCCAGGGTTTTGGTCACAACCAGACCCTGGCGCTCAAAACTCTCCACGACCCAATGTGGTAGAGCGGCAATACCCATCCGCGCGGCAACCATCTGAATCAACAATAAAGTGTTATCGACGCTTTTCAGCGACGGGCTAACGCCTGCGGGCTGCAGAAAATGCCGCCAGACGTCCAGTCGGCTACGCTGTACCGGATAAATCAGCAGCGTTTCGCTGGCGAGATCTTCCGGCGTGATTCGTGTTTTCGCGGCCAGTGGATGGTCAGGTGCTAACACCAGGCGTACTTCATAATCGAACATCGGCGAATAATGCAGGCCACTGCGCGGCAGAATATCGGAGGTCATCACCAGATCCAGCTCGCCCTGCTGCAACGCGGGCTGCGGGTCAAACGTCACGCCCGATTTAAAATCCATCTCTACCTGCGGCCAGTTCTTATGGAAATTTTCTAACGCGGGCGTCAGCCACTGAATACAGCTATGGCACTCAATGGCAATGCGCAGGCGCGTCTGCTGCGGTTCATTGCAGGCTTGCAGTGCCTGGCTGATTTGCGGCAGCACCTGGTTTGCCAGTTGCAACAGGATTTCTCCCTGCGGCGTAAAACGTAGCGGCTGGCTTTTACGCACAAATAGCCGGAAGCCAAGGCGTTGTTCCAGATCGCTAAACTGGTGAGACAGGGCGGATTGCGTTTGATGCAACGTCGCCGCAGCGGCTGCGAGCGAGCCGCAATTCCGCAACGCTTGTAGCGTTTTCAGGTGTTTTACTTCGATCATGAAAGTCCTTCACTTCGGCATGAATAATTTGCGCTTGAGGAATATACAGTAACCGCCAATTATGGATGTGTAAACATCTGGACGGCTAAATACTAAAAATTCCATAAGGGGCATATAATGACAATTCTTAATCACACCCTCGGTTTCCCTCGCGTTGGCCTGCGTCGCGAGCTGAAAAAAGCGCAAGAAAGTTATTGGGCGGGGAACTCCACGCGTGAAGAACTGCTGACAGTAGGGCGTGAACTGCGTGCTCGTCACTGGGATCAACAAAAGCAAGCGGGCATCGACCTGCTGCCGGTGGGCGATTTTGCCTGGTACGATCATGTTCTGACCACCAGTCTGCTGCTGGGTAACGTTCCGGCGCGTCATCAGAACAAAGACGGTTCGGTAGATATCGACACCCTGTTCCGTATTGGTCGTGGACGTGCGCCGACTGGCGAACCTGCGGCGGCAGCGGAAATGACCAAATGGTTTAATACCAACTATCACTACATGGTGCCGGAATTCGTTAAAGGCCAACAGTTCAAACTGACCTGGACGCAGCTGCTGGAGGAAGTGGACGAGGCGCTGGCGCTGGGTCACAAGGTGAAACCTGTGCTTCTGGGGCCGGTTACCTATCTGTGGCTGGGTAAGGTGAAAGGTGAACAGTTTGACCGCCTGAGCCTGCTGAACGACATTCTGCCGGTTTATCAGCGGGTTCTGGCAGAACTGGCAAAACGCGGTATTGAGTGGGTACAGATTGACGAACCGGCGCTGGTGCTGGAACTACCGCAGGCGTGGTTGGACGCATACAAACCCGCTTACGATGCTCTACAGGGGCAGGTGAAACTGCTGCTGACTACCTATTTTGAAGGCGTAACGCCAAATCTCGACACGATTACGGCGCTGCCTGTTCAGGGTCTGCATGTCGACTTCGTGCATGGTAAAGATGACGTAGCAGAACTGCACAAGTGTCTGCCTTCTGACTGGCTGCTGTCTGCGGGTCTTATCAATGGTCGTAACGTCTGGCGCGCCGATCTCACCGAGAAATATGCGCAAATTAAGGACATTGTCGGCAAACGTGATTTGTGGGTGGCATCTTCCTGCTCACTGCTGCATAGCCCCATCGACCTGAGCGTGGAAACGCGTCTTGATGCAGAAGTGAAAAGCTGGTTTGCCTTCGCCCTACAAAAATGCCATGAACTGGCACTGCTGCGCGATGCGCTGAACAGTGGTGACACGGCAGCTCTGGCAGAGTGGAGCGCCCCAATTCAGGCGCGTCGTCACTCAACCCGCGTACATAATCCGGCGGTAGAAAAGCGTCTGGCAGCGATCACCGCCCAGGACAGCCAGCGTGAGAATGTCTATGAAGTGCGTGCCGAAGCTCAGCGTGCGCGTTTTAAACTGCCAGCGTGGCCGACCACCACGATTGGTTCTTTCCCGCAAACCACGGAAATTCGTACCCTGCGTCTGGATTTCAAAAAGGGTAATCTCGACGCCAACAACTACCGCACGGGCATTGCGGAACATATCAAGCAGGCCATTGTTGAGCAGGAACGTTTGGGACTGGATGTGCTGGTACATGGCGAGGCTGAGCGTAACGACATGGTGGAATACTTTGGCGAGCACCTCGACGGTTTTGTCTTTACGCAAAACGGTTGGGTACAGAGCTACGGTTCCCGCTGCGTGAAGCCGCCGATTGTTATTGGTGACGTTAGCCGCCCGGCACCTATTACCGTTGAGTGGGCATCGTTCGCACAATCGCTGACCGACAAACCGGTGAAAGGGATGCTGACTGGCCCGGTAACCATTCTCTGCTGGTCGTTCCCGCGCGAAGATGTCAGCCGTGAAACCATCGCCAAACAAATTGCGCTGGCGCTGCGTGATGAAGTGGCCGATCTGGAAGCCGCTGGAATTGGCATCATCCAGATTGATGAACCGGCGCTGCGCGAAGGTTTACCGCTGCGTCGTAGCGACTGGGATGCATATCTCCAGTGGGGCGTAGAGGCCTTCCGTATCAACGCCGCCGTGGCGAAAGATGACACACAAATCCACACTCACATGTGTTATTGCGAGTTCAACGACATCATGGATTCGATTGCGGCACTGGATGCAGACGTCATCACCATCGAAACCTCGCGTTCCGACATGGAGTTGCTGGAGTCGTTTGAAGAGTTTGATTATCCGAATGAAATCGGTCCAGGCGTCTATGACATTCACTCGCCAAACGTACCGAGCGTAGAATGGATTGAAGCCTTGCTGAAGAAAGCGGAAAAACGCATTCCGGCAGAGCGCCTGTGGGTTAACCCGGACTGTGGCCTGAAAACGCGCGGCTGGCCAGAAACCCGCGCGGCACTGGCGAACATGGTGCAGGCGGCGCAGAATTTGCGTCGGGGGTAAACATAAACCGGGTGGCAATGCCACCCGGTCTTTTCTCATTACAGCGACTTCTTCCCACCATACTGCTTAAACCACTCCAGCATACGCTGCCAGCCATCTTTTGCAGATGCGGCATGATAGCTCGGGCGATAATCGGCGTTAAACGCATGACCGGCGTCCGGGTACACGATAATCTCTGCTTTCGCATTAGCAGCCCGCAGCGCCTGGCGCATGGTTTCAACGCTCTCCTGCGGAATGCTGTTATCCTGACCACCATATAAGCCGAGAACCGGCGCGTTGAGATCGGTTGCGATATCAACAGGTTGTTTCGGTGAGTTCAGCGACTTATCGCCTGTCAGCTTGCCGTACCACGCCACCGCCGCTTTCAATTGCGGGTTATGCGCGGCATATAGCCAGGTGATACGCCCGCCCCAGCAAAATCCGGTAATCATTAAGCGATGGACGTCGCCGCCGTTGCGGGACGCCCAACTGGCAACATGATCGAGATCGGCCAGCACCTGTGAGTCAGGCACTTTTGCTACCAGACCGCTGAGCAACGTGGGAATATCGGCGAAATCATTAGGATCGCCTTCGCGGAAGTAGAGTTCTGGTGCGATAGCCAGATACCCCTCCAGCGCCAGACGGCGACAAATGTCACGGATATGTTCATGCACGCCAAAAATTTCCTGCACTACAATGACCACTGGTAGTGGGCCATCGCTCTGCTTTGGACGGGCATGATAAGCAGGCATGTTATCCCCTTGTGAAGGGATAGAGGTGAACCCTGCCACAATCGCATCGTCCGGGGTCTGAACGATGGTTGAGGCGAGGGGGGATGCAGCAGGTGCAAATCCAGAGTGTTGTGTTGTTGTCATGGTATTCTCCGTACCCTTATAAAAATTTTGCGCAATGTTAACTATAGTCAGCGTGCAACAATTCACATTGCCTCAAATGGCTCATCTTTTAAGCAGCCTTACTGACTTAAGAGTAAATTATGTGATTTAGGTCACTTTTGATGAGTAAGTGTATGCAACACATTTGCATCATAGTGATGATTATCACGAAAAAATCTTAATCCCTTCGGTAAAGTACCTTTTTGCTTCTTCTGACTAAACCGATTCACAGAGGAGTTGTATATGTCCAAGTCTGATGTTTTTCATCTCGGCCTCACTAAAAACGATTTACAAGGGGCTACGCTTGCCATCGTCCCTGGCGACCCGGATCGTGTGGAAAAGATCGCCGCGCTGATGGATAAGCCGGTTAAGCTGGCATCTCACCGCGAATTCACCACCTGGCGTGCAGAGCTGGATGGTAAACCTGTTATTGTCTGCTCTACCGGTATCGGCGGTCCGTCTACTTCTATTGCCGTTGAAGAACTGGCACAGCTGGGCATTCGCACCTTCCTGCGTATCGGTACAACTGGCGCTATTCAGCCGCATATTAATGTTGGCGATGTACTGGTTACCACGGCGTCTGTTCGTCTGGATGGCGCGAGCCTGCACTTCGCACCGCTGGAGTTCCCGGCTGTCGCTGATTTCGAATGTACGACTGCGCTGGTTGAAGCAGCGAAGTCTATTGGCGCGACGACTCACGTTGGCGTGACTGCTTCTTCTGATACCTTCTACCCAGGTCAGGAACGTTACGATACTTACTCTGGTCGCGTAGTCCGTCACTTTAAAGGTTCTATGGAAGAGTGGCAGGCGATGGGCGTGATGAACTATGAAATGGAATCTGCGACTCTGCTGACCATGTGTGCAAGTCAGGGCCTGCGTGCTGGTATGGTGGCGGGCGTTATCGTTAACCGCACTCAGCAAGAGATCCCGAATGCTGAGACGATGAAACAAACCGAAAGCCATGCGGTGAAAATCGTGGTGGAAGCGGCGCGTCGTCTGTTGTAATTCTCTTCTCCTGTCTGAAGGCCGACGCGTTCGGCCTTTTGTATTTTTGCGTAGCGCCTCGCAGGAAATGCCTTTCCAACTGGACGTTTGTACAGCACAATTCTATTTTGTGCGGGTAAGTTGTTGCGTCAGGAGGCTTTGTGGATTTCTCAATCATTGTTTATGCCATTATTGCGCTGGTCAGTGTGGCCATCGGCTGGCTGTTTGCCAGTTATCAACATGCGCAGCAAAAAGCCGAGCAATTAGCTGAACGTGAAGAGATGGTCGCGGAGTTAAGCGCGGCAAAACAACAAATTACCCAAAGTGAACACTGGCGCACAGAGTGTGAATTACTCAATAACGAAGTGCGTAGCCTGCAAAGTATTAACACCTCGCTGGAGGCTGATCTGCGTGAAGTGACCACGCGGATGGAGGCCGCACAGCAACACGCTGACGATAAAATTCGCCAGATGATTAACAGCGAGCAGCGTTTGAGCGAGCAGTTTGAAAACCTCGCCAACCGTATTTTCGAGCACAGCAATCGCCGCGTTGATGAGCAAAACCGTCAGAGCCTGAACAGCCTGTTGTCGCCGCTGCGTGAACAACTGGACGGTTTTCGCCGTCAGGTTCAGGACAGCTTCGGTAAAGAAGCACAAGAACGCCATACCCTGACCCACGAAATTCGCAATCTCCAGCAGCTCAACGCGCAAATGGCCCAGGAGGCAATCAACCTGACGCGTGCGCTGAAAGGCGACAATAAAACCCAGGGCAACTGGGGCGAAGTGGTATTAACGCGAGTACTGGAGGCATCTGGCTTGCGTGAAGGGTATGAATACGAAACCCAGGTGAGTATCGAAAATGACGCCCGCTCGCGGATGCAGCCGGATGTCATCGTGCGGCTACCGCAGGGGAAAGACGTGGTGATCGACGCCAAAATGACGCTGGTCGCTTATGAACGCTACTTCAACGCGGAAGACGACTACACCCGCGAAAGTGCATTGCAGGAACATATCGCGTCGGTGCGTAACCATATCCGCTTGCTGGGGCGTAAAGATTATCAACAGCTACCAGGGCTAAGAACGCTGGATTACGTGCTGATGTTTATCCCCGTTGAGCCTGCGTTTTTACTGGCGCTTGACCGCCAGCCGGAGCTGATAACCGAAGCGTTGAAAAACAATATCATGCTGGTTAGCCCGACCACGCTGCTGGTGGCGTTGCGTACTATCGCTAATCTCTGGCGTTATGAGCATCAAAGTCGCAACGCCCAGCAAATCGCCGATCGCGCCAGCAAGCTGTACGACAAGATGCGTTTGTTTGTCGATGATATGTCTGCGATAGGTCAAAGTCTGGACAAAGCGCAGGATAACTATCGTCAGGCAATGAAAAAACTCTCTTCAGGTCGCGGAAATGTGCTGGCGCAGGCAGAAGCGTTTCGCGGTTTAGGGGTAGAAATTAAACGCGAGATTAATCCGGATTTGGCTGAACAGGCGGTGAGTCAGGATGAAGAGTATCGACTGCGGTCGGTTCCGGGGCAGCCGAATGATGAAGCTTATCAACGCGATGATGAATATAATCAGCAGTCGCGCTAGCCCATTGGGGGTAGTTACGCCGGGTAGAAATCTAGGGCATCGACGCCCAATCTGTTACACTTCTGGAACAATTTTTTGATGAGCAGGCATTGAGATGGTGGATAAGTCACAAGAAACGACGCACTTTGGTTTTCAGACCGTCGCGAAAGAGCAAAAAGCGGATATGGTCGCCCACGTTTTCCATTCCGTGGCATCGAAATACGATGTTATGAATGATTTGATGTCATTTGGTATTCATCGTTTGTGGAAGCGTTTCACGATCGATTGCAGCGGCGTACGCCGTGGGCAGACTGTACTGGATCTGGCTGGCGGCACCGGCGATCTGACAGCGAAATTCTCTCGCCTGGTCGGTGAAACGGGTAAGGTGGTCCTCGCCGATATCAATGAATCCATGCTCAAAATGGGGCGCGAGAAACTGCGTAATATCGGTGTGATTGGCAACGTTGAGTATGTTCAGGCGAACGCCGAGGCGCTGCCGTTCCCGGATAACACCTTTGATTGCATCACCATTTCGTTTGGTCTGCGTAACGTCACCGACAAAGATAAAGCACTACGTTCAATGTATCGCGTGCTGAAACCCGGCGGCCGCCTGCTGGTGCTTGAGTTCTCGAAACCGATTATCGAGCCGTTAAGCAAAGCTTATGACGCTTACTCCTTCCATGTTCTGCCGCGTATTGGCTCGCTGGTCGCGAATGACGCCGACAGCTACCGTTATCTGGCTGAATCCATCCGTATGCATCCCGATCAGGATACTCTGAAAGCCATGATGCAGGATGCCGGATTCGAAAGTGTCGACTATTACAACCTGACGGCTGGCGTTGTGGCGCTGCATCGTGGTTATAAGTTCTGACAGGAGTACGACTATGCCTTTTAAACCTTTAGTGACGGCAGGAATCGAAAGTCTGCTCAACACCTTCCTGTATCGCTCACCCGCGCTGAAAACCGCCCGCTCGCGTCTGCTGGGTAAAGTATTGCGCGTGGAGGTAAAAGGCTTTTCGACATCGTTGATTCTGGTGTTCAGCGAACGTCAGGTCGATGTACTGGGAGAATGGGCAGGCGATGCTGACTGCACTGTTATCGCTTATGCCAGCGTGTTGCCGAAACTTCGCGATCGCCAGCAGCTTGCTGCACTGATTCGTAGCGGTGAGCTGGAAGTGCAGGGCGATATTCAGGTGGTGCAAAACTTTGTTGCGCTGGCAGATCTGGCGGAGTTCGACCCAGCGGAACTGCTGGCACCTTATACGGGTGATATCGCCGCCGAAGGCATTAGCAAAGCCCTGCGTGGTGGCGCGAAGTTCCTGCATCACGGTATTCAACGCCAGCAACGCTACGTGGCGGAAGCCATTACTGAAGAGTGGCGTATGGCACCTGGTCCGCTTGAAGTGGCCTGGTTTGCGGAAGAGACATCCGCCGTTGAGCGAGCCGTCGATGCGCTAACCAAACGGCTGGAAAAACTGGAGGCAGTTTAATGACGCCAGGTGAAGTACGGCGCCTGTATTTCATCATTCGCACTTTTTTAAGTTACGGACTTGATGAACTGATCCCTAAAATGCGTATCACTTTGCCGTTGCGGTTATGGCGATACTCATTATTCTGGATGCCGAATCGGCATAAAGACAAACCATTAGGTGAACGACTGCGACTGGCGCTGCAAGAACTGGGTCCGGTATGGATCAAGTTTGGACAGATGCTATCGACCCGCCGTGACCTTTTTCCGCCGCATATTGCTGACCAACTGGCGCTCTTGCAGGATAAAGTCGCGCCTTTTGACGGCGAACTGGCGAAAGCACAAATTGAAGCGGCGATGGGCGGTCTGCCGGTGGAAGTGTGGTTTGATGATTTTGACATTAAGCCGCTGGCATCGGCTTCCGTAGCACAGGTACATACTGCTCGGTTGAAATCGAATGGCAAAGAGGTGGTGATTAAAGTCATTCGCCCGGATATTTTGCCAGTCATAAAAGCGGATCTGAAACTCATCTATCGTCTGGCTCGTTGGGTGCCGCGTTTACTACCGGATGGTCGCCGTCTGCGTCCAACCGAAGTGGTGCGCGAGTACGAAAAGACGTTGCTTGATGAACTGAATTTGCTGCGGGAATCTGCCAACGCCATTCAGCTTCGGCGTAATTTCGAAAATAGCCCGATGCTCTACATCCCGGAAGTTTACCCTGACTATTGCAGTGAAGGGATGATGGTGATGGAGCGTATCTATGGCATTCCAGTTTCGGATGTCGCGACGCTGGAGAAAAACGGCACCAACATGAAATTGTTGGCGGAACGCGGTGTGCAGGTGTTCTTCACTCAGGTCTTTCGCGACAGCTTTTTCCATGCCGATATGCACCCTGGCAACATCTTCGTAAGCTTCGAACACCCGGAAAATCCGAAGTATATTGGTATTGATTGCGGGATTGTCGGCTCGTTAAACAAAGAAGATAAACGCTATCTGGCGGAAAACTTTATCGCCTTCTTTAACCGTGACTATCGCAAAGTAGCGGAACTGCACGTTGATTCTGGCTGGGTGCCGCCAGATACCAACGTTGAAGAGTTCGAATTTGCCATTCGTACTGTCTGTGAACCTATTTTTGAGAAACCGCTGGCAGAAATTTCATTTGGACATGTGCTGTTAAATCTGTTTAATACGGCGCGTCGTTTCAATATGGAAGTACAGCCGCAACTGGTGTTACTCCAGAAAACCTTGCTCTACATCGAAGGGGTAGGACGCCAGCTTTATCCGCAGCTCGATTTATGGAAAACGGCGAAGCCTTTTCTCGAGTCATGGATTAAAGATCAGGTTGGTATTCCTGCGCTGGTGAGAGCATTTAAAGAAAAAGCGCCGTTCTGGGTCGAAAAAATGCCAGAACTGCCTGAACTGGTTTACGACAGTTTGCGCCAGGGCAAGTATTTACAGCACAGTGTTGATAAGATTGCCCGCGAGCTTCAGGCAAATCATGTACGTCAGGGACAATCGCGTTATTTTCTTGGAATTGGCGCGACGTTAGTATTAAGCGGCACATTCTTGTTGGTCAGCCGACCGGAATGGGGGCTGATGCCCGGCTGGTTAATGGCAGGTGGTCTGATCGCCTGGTTTGTCGGTTGGCGCAAAACACGCTGATTTTTTCATCGCTCAAGGCGGGCCGTGTAACGTATAATGCGGCCTTGTTTAATCATCATCTACCACAGAGGAACATGTATGGGTGGTATCAGTATTTGGCAGTTATTGATTATTGCCGTCATCGTTGTACTGCTTTTTGGCACCAAAAAGCTCGGCTCCATCGGTTCCGATCTTGGTGCATCAATTAAAGGTTTTAAAAAAGCAATGAGCGATGATGAACCAAAGCAGGATAAAACCAGTCAGGATGCTGATTTTACTGCAAAAACTATCGCCGATAAGCAGGCGGATACGAATCAGGAACAGGCTAAAACAGAAGACGCGAAGCGCCACGATAAAGAGCAGGTGTAATCCGTGTTTGATATCGGTTTTAGCGAACTGCTATTGGTATTCATCATCGGCCTCGTCGTTCTGGGGCCGCAACGACTGCCTGTGGCGGTAAAAACGGTAGCGGGCTGGATTCGCGCGTTGCGTTCACTGGCGACAACGGTGCAGAACGAACTGACCCAGGAGTTAAAACTCCAGGAGTTTCAGGACAGCCTGAAAAAGGTTGAAAAGGCAAGCCTGACCAACCTGACGCCTGAACTGAAAGCGTCAATGGATGAACTACGCCAGGCTGCAGAATCGATGAAGCGTTCCTATGTTGCAAACGATCCTGAAAAGGCGAGTGATGAAGCGCACACCATCCATAATCCGGTGGTAAAAGATAATGAAGCTGCGCATGAGGGAGTAACCCCTGCCGCTGCACAAACGCAGGCCAGTTCGCCGGAACAGAAGCCAGAAACCACGCCAGAGCCGGTGGTAAAACCTGTTGCGGACGCTGAACCGAAAACCGCTGCACCTTCCCCTTCGTCGAGTGATAAACCGTAAACATGTCTGTAGAAGATACTCAACCGCTTATCACGCATCTGATTGAGCTGCGTAAGCGTCTGCTGAACTGCATTATCGCGGTGATCGTGATATTTCTGTGCCTGGTCTATTTCGCCAATGATATCTATCACCTGGTGTCCGCGCCGTTGATCAAGCAATTGCCGCAAGGTTCAACGATGATCGCCACCGATGTGGCCTCGCCGTTTTTTACGCCGATCAAGCTGACCTTTATGGTGTCGCTGATTCTGTCAGCGCCGGTGATTCTCTATCAGGTGTGGGCGTTTATCGCCCCGGCGTTGTATAAGCACGAACGTCGCCTGGTGGTGCCTCTGCTGGTTTCCAGCTCTTTGCTGTTTTATATCGGCATGGCGTTCGCCTACTTCGTGGTCTTTCCACTGGCATTTGGCTTCCTCGCCAATACCGCGCCGGAAGGGGTACAGGTGTCCACCGATATCGCCAGCTACTTAAGCTTCGTTATGGCGTTGTTTATGGCGTTTGGTGTTTCGTTTGAAGTGCCGGTTGCCATTGTGCTGCTGTGCTGGATGGGGATTACCTCGCCAGAAGACTTACGCAAAAAGCGCCCGTATGTGCTGGTTGGTGCATTCGTCGTTGGGATGCTGCTGACGCCGCCGGATGTCTTCTCGCAAACGCTGCTGGCGATCCCGATGTACTGCCTGTTTGAAATCGGTGTCTTCTTCTCCCGCTTTTACGTTGGTAAAGGCCGAAACCGGGAAGAAGAAAACGACGCTGAAAGCGAAAAAACTGAAGAATAAATTCAACCGCCCGTCAGGGCGGTTGTCATATGGAGTGCAGGATGTTTGATATCGGCGTTAATTTGACCAGTTCACAATTTGCGAAAGACCGTGGTGATGTTGTAGAGCGCGCTTTTGACGCGGGAGTTGATGGGCTACTCATCACCGGCACTAACCTGCGTGAAAGCCAGCAGGCGCAAAAACTGGCGCGTCAGTATCCGCACTGTTGGTCAACGGCGGGCGTGCATCCTCATGACAGCAGCCAGTGGCAAGCCGCGACCGAAGAAGCAATTATTGAACTGGCCGCGCTGCCAGAAGTAGTGGCGATTGGTGAGTGTGGTCTCGACTTTAACCGCAACTTTTCTACGCCGGAAGAGCAGGAACGCGCTTTTGTTGCCCAGCTACGTATTGCCGCAGAATTAAACATGCCGGTATTTATGCACTGTCGCGATGCCCATGAGCGGTTTATGACATTGCTGGAGCCGTGGCTGAATAAACTGCCTGGTGCGGTTCTTCATTGCTTTACTGGCACACGCGAAGAGATGCAGGCGTGCGTGGCGCGTGGGATTTATATCGGCATTACTGGTTGGGTTTGCGATGAACGACGCGGGATGGAATTGCGTGATCTGTTGCCATTTATTCCGGCGGAGAAATTGCTGATCGAAACCGATGCGCCGTATTTACTCCCGCGCGATCTCACGCCAAAGCCATCATCCCGGCGTAACGAGCCTGCTTATCTGCCTCATATTGTGCAACGTATTGCGCACTGGCGAGGGGAGGATGCTGCGTGGCTGGCGGCCACCACAGATGCCAATGTCAAAACGCTGTTTGGGATTGCGTTCTAGAGTTTGCGGAACTCAGTGTTCTTCACGCTGTGCTTAATTTCTTTATTGATAAGATTAAGCAATAGCATGGAGCGTGCCTCGCCGTCGGGTTCGGTGAAAATGGCCTGAAAACCTTCGAATGCGCCTTCGGTAATAATCACCTTATCACCTGGATATGGCGTTGCCGGATCGACAATGTCTTCCGGTTTATACACCGACAGCTGATGAATCACAGCCGATGGGACTATCGCTGGCGATGCACCAAAGCGCACGAAGTGGCTGACACCACGTGTGGCGTTGATGGTAGTGGTATGAATCACTTCTGGATCAAATTCCACAAACAGGTAGTTGGGGAACAACGGCTCACTGACTGCGGTACGTTTGCCACGCACGATTTTTTCCAGGGTGATCATCGGTGCCAGGCAATTAACGGCCTGTCTTTCGAGGTGTTCCTGGGCACGTTGAAGTTGCCCGCGCTTGCAGTACAGTAAATACCAGGATTGCATAATGACTCTTATCCGTTTAATCGGGGCGCAAGAATAGCAAAAGCGATGCGTTAAGTTAATTATATTCCCCGGTTTGCGTTATAGCGCCTGAGTTCACGCTAATTTAACAAATTTACAGCATCGCGAAGATGAACGCCGTATAATGGGCGCAGATTAAGAGGCTACAATGGACGCCATGAAATATAACGATTTACGCGACTTCCTGACTCTGCTTGAACAGCAGGGTGAGCTAAAACGTATCATGCTCCCGGTGGATCCGCATCTGGAAATCACTGAAATTGCTGACCGCACATTGCGTGCCGGTGGGCCTGCGCTGTTGTTCGAAAACCCTAAAGGGTACTCGATGCCGGTGCTGTGCAACCTGTTCGGTACGCCGAAGCGCGTGGCGATGGGCATGGGGCAGGAAGATGTTTCGGCGCTACGTGAAGTCGGTAAATTATTAGCGTTTCTGAAAGAGCCGGAGCCGCCAAAAGGTTTCCGCGACCTGTTTGATAAGCTGCCGCAGTTTAAGCAGGTGTTGAACATGCCAACGAAACGGTTACGTGGTGCGCCTTGTCAGCAAAAAATCGTCTCCGGCGAGGATGTCGATCTTAACCGCATTCCCATTATGACCTGCTGGCCGGAAGATGCCGCTCCGCTGATTACCTGGGGGTTGACCGTAACGCGTGGCCCGCACAAAGAGCGGCAGAATCTGGGCATTTATCGCCAGCAGTTGATTGGTAAAAACAAGCTGATTATGCGCTGGTTGTCGCATCGCGGCGGCGCGCTGGATTTCCAGGAGTGGTGTGCGGTGCATCCGGGCGAACGTTTCCCGGTTTCTGTGGCGCTGGGTGCTGATCCCGCCACAATTCTCGGTGCAGTCACGCCCGTTCCAGATACGCTTTCAGAGTATGCATTTGCCGGATTACTACGCGGCACCAAAACCGAAGTGGTGAAGTGTATCTCCAATGACCTTGAAGTGCCCGCCAGTGCGGAAATTGTGCTGGAAGGGTATATCGAACAAGGCGAAACGGCGCCAGAAGGGCCGTATGGCGACCACACCGGTTACTATAATGAAGTCGATAGTTTCCCGGTATTTACCGTGACGCATATTACTCAGCGTGAAGATGCGATTTACCACTCCACCTATACTGGTCGTCCGCCGGATGAACCTGCGGTACTGGGTGTGGCGTTGAACGAAGTGTTCGTGCCGATTCTACAAAAACAATTCCCGGAAATTGTCGATTTTTACCTGCCGCCGGAAGGCTGTTCCTATCGTCTGGCGGTTGTGACGATCAAAAAGCAATACGCCGGGCACGCGAAGCGCGTCATGATGGGCGTCTGGTCGTTCTTACGCCAGTTTATGTACACCAAATTTGTGATCGTTTGCGATGATGATGTCAACGCACGCGACTGGAATGATGTGATTTGGGCGATTACTACCCGTATGGACCCGGCGCGGGATACCGTTCTGGTAGAAAATACACCCATTGATTACCTGGATTTTGCCTCGCCTGTTTCCGGGCTGGGTTCAAAAATGGGGCTGGATGCCACGAATAAATGGCCGGGGGAAACCCAGCGCGAGTGGGGGCGTCCTATCAAAAAAGATCCGGACGTTGTCGCGCGTATTGACGCAATCTGGGATGAACTGGCTATTTTTAACAACGGTAAAAGCGCCTGAGGCGCGTTTGTATTGCCCTATTTATCGATCCGACAGAGAAAGCGCATGACAACCTTAAGCTGTAAAGTGACCTCGGTAGAAGCTATCACGGATACCGTATATCGTGTCCGAATCGTGCCAGACGCGGCCTTTTCTTTTCGTGCTGGTCAGTATTTGATGGTAGTGATGGACGAGCGCGATAAACGCCCGTTCTCAATGGCCTCGACGCCGAATGAACAAGGTTTCATTGAGCTGCATATTGGCGCTTCTGAAATCAACCTTTACGCGAAAGCAGTCATGGATCGCATCCTCAAAGATCATCAAATTGTGGTCGATATTCCGCACGGTGATGCGTGGCTGCGCGATGATGAAGAGCGTCCGATGATTCTGATTGCGGGCGGCACCGGGTTCTCTTATGCCCGTTCGATTTTGCTGACGGCGCTGGCGCGTAATCCCAATCGTGATATCACCATTTACTGGGGCGGGCGTGAAGAGCAGCACCTTTATGATCTTTCCGAACTTGAGGCGCTTTCGCTTAAGCATCCTGGTCTGCAAGTGGTGCCGGTGGTTGAACAACCGGAAGCGGGCTGGCGTGGGCGTACTGGCACGGTTTTAACGGCGGTGTTGCAGGATCACGGTACGCTGGCAGAGCATGATATCTACATTGCCGGACGTTTTGAGATGGCGAAAATCGCTCGTGACCTGTTTTGCAGTGAGCGTAATGCGCGGGAAGACCGCCTGTTTGGCGATGCGTTTGCGTTTATCTAAGCCATAAAAAAACCCGCCCCTGACAGGCGGGAAGAACGGCAACTAAACTGTTAATCAGTGGCATTTACATCGACGCTGCATCCGGCAAACAATGCCCGATGCGACGCTGTTGCGTCTTATCGTGCCTACAAATAGTTCTGAACCGTAGGCCGGATAAGGCGTTTACGCCGCATCCGGCAAGTGGTTAAACCCGCTCAAACACCGTCGCAATGCCCTGACCCAGGCCGATACACATCGTCGCCAGACCAAACTGGACGTCTTTGCGTTCCATCAGATTCAGCAGCGTGGTGCTGATACGCGCACCGGAACAACCCAGCGGATGACCCAGCGCGATCGCGCCACCATTGAGGTTGATCTTCTCGTCAATTTGCTCCATTAACCCGAGATCTTTAATGCACGGCAGGATCTGCGCGGCAAAGGCTTCATTCATTTCAAACACGCCGATATCACTGGCAGAAAGCCCCGCTTTTTTCAACGCCAGCTTAGAGGCCGGAACCGGGCCGTAACCCATAATCGATGGGTCACAACCAACGACCGCCATCGAACGCACACGGGCGCGCGGCTTAAGGCCTAATTCACGGGCGCGGCTTTCACTCATTACCAGCATGGCAGCTGCGCCATCGGAGAGAGCAGAAGACGTACCCGCCGTCACCGTACCGCTGACCGGATCGAACGCCGGACGTAGCGTGGCGAGGGCTTCTACGGTAGTTTCCGGTCGAATCACTTCGTCATAATTAAACTGCTTCAGGACGCCGTCGGCATCGTGACCACCGGTCGGGATGATTTCATTTTTAAATGCGCCCGACTGTGTGGCGGCCCAGGCGCGAGCGTGTGATCGCGCGGCAAAGGCATCCTGCATTTCACGGCTGATACCGTGCATACGCGCCAGCATTTCTGCCGTTAAGCCCATCATGCCCGCCGCTTTGGCGACATTACGGCTAAGACCGGGGTGAAAATCGACGCCGTGGCTCATCGGCACATGGCCCATATGCTCCACGCCGCCGACCAGACATGCCTGCGCATCGCCGGTCATGATCATCCGTGCTGCGTCATGCAATGCCTGCATGGATGAACCACACAAGCGATTGACGGTCACCGCAGGGACAGAGTGCGGCACTTCTGCCAGCAGCGCAGCGTTACGGGCGATGTTAAAACCCTGCTCCAGCGTCTGCTGCACACACCCCCAGTAAATATCGTCGAGAGTAGCCGCTTCCAGCGCCGGATTACGCGCCAGCAGGCTACGCATTAAATGAGCGGAGAGATCTTCCGCACGCACGTTACGAAAAGCACCGCCCTTCGAACGGCCCATCGGGGTGCGAATTGCATCGACAATGACAACCTGTTCCATTGTGACTCCTTAA
Source organism: Escherichia sp. MOD1-EC5495 (assembly GCF_002965965.1). Taxonomy (NCBI): domain Bacteria; kingdom Pseudomonadati; phylum Pseudomonadota; class Gammaproteobacteria; order Enterobacterales; family Enterobacteriaceae; genus Escherichia; species Escherichia sp. MOD1-EC5495. The sequence continues at coordinate 6,434 of NZ_PTRI01000022.1, read as the reverse complement.
GCCGTTTTCAGGTCGCCAACCGGACGGGCTGGCTCAACCGGGGGATAGTACGGTTCGTTATGACGCGCTTTATTACGCAGACCTTCCGGCACTTCATACAGCGGGCCGAGGTGCTGATACTGCTGTGCCATATCGAGATATTTCGCGCTGCCGAGGGTGTCCAGCCAGCGGAACGCGCCGCCGTGGAACGGAGGGAAGCCCAGGCCGTAGACCAGCGCCATGTCCGCTTCTGCCGGAGTGGCGATAATGCCCTCTTCCAGACAGCGGACTACTTCGTTGACCATCGGGATCATCATGCGGGCGATAATCTCTTCCTCGCTGAAATCGCGCTTCGGCTGGCTGACTTCTGCCAGCAGGCCGTCAACGGCGGCGTCTTCTTCTTTCTTCGGCTTGCCTTTGCTGTCTTCTTTATAACGCCAGAAACCGAGGCCGTTCTTCTGACCAAAGCGGTTGGCATCAAACAGCGCGTCGATGGCGTCGCGATAATCTTTCTGCATCCGCTGCGGGAAGCCTGCTGCCATCACGGCCTGAGCATGGTGCGCGGTATCAATCCCCACGACATCCAGCAGATATGCCGGACCCATCGGCCAGCCAAACTGTTTTTCCATCACTTTGTCGATCTTGCGGAAGTCCGCGCCGTCGCGAAGCAACTGGCTGAATCCAGCGAAGTAGGGGAACAGTACGCGGTTAACGAAGAAGCCGGGGCAGTCGTTCACCACAATCGGCGTCTTGCCCATCTTGCTTGCCCAGGCGACGACTTTCGCGATGGTTTCGTCGGAGCTTTTCTCGCCGCGAATAATTTCCACCAACGGCATCCGGTGCACCGGGTTAAAGAAGTGCATACCGCAGAAGTTTTCCGGGCGTTCCAGCGCGTTGGCTAGTTCGCTGATAGGAATGGTTGAAGTATTAGAAGCCAGCACGGTATCCGGGCGAACTTTCTTCTCGGTTTCTGCCAGCACCGCTTTTTTCACTTTCGGGTTTTCAACAACCGCTTCTACCACAACATCCACGCGGTCAAACCCGGCGTAGTCGAGCGTTGGGTGGATCGTGGAGATCACGCCAGCCAGTTTCAGACCATCGATCTTGCCGCGCTCAAGCTGCTTGTTCAGCAGTTTCGCGGCTTCGGTCATGCCGAGGGTTAACGACTTGTCGTTGATATCTTTCATGATCACCGGCACGCCTTTCCACGCGGACTGGTAAGCGATTCCGCCCCCCATAATGCCTGCGCCCAGCACAGCGGCCTGTTTCGGGGTTTCAACGTCTTTGGTGAGTTTCTTCGCTTTGCCTTTTACATATTGATCGTTAAGGAAAATGCCGACCAGTGCGCGAGCTTCGTTGGTATGCGCCAGCGGGACAAAACTTTTGTTTTCCAGGTTTAAGGCTTCTTCACGGCCAAAACGGGCAGCCGCTTCAATAGTTTTTACTGCGGTGATGGGGGCCGGATAATGTTTCCCCGCCGTTTGCGCGACCATCCCTTTAGCGATGGTGAAGCTCATGGTGGCTTCAATCTTGCTCAGTTTTAGCGGTTCCAGCTTCGGCTGACGTTTCGCTTTCCAGTCGAGGTCGCCGTTAATGGCCTGGCGTAAAATCGCCATCGCACCATCAACCAGTTTTTCTGCTTTGACTACGCCATCCACCAGACCGATTTTCAGCGCCTGGTCCGCGCCGATATCTTTACCGGCGGCAATGATTTCCAGCGCACTGTCAGCGCCCAGCATACGTGGCATACGTACAGAACCGCCAAAGCCCGGCATGATGCCCAGTTTTGTTTCCGGCAGACCGATGCGCAGATCCGGCGTCGCCAGACGATAATCGGTCGCCAGCACGCATTCGCAGCCACCACCCAGCGCGTAGCCGTTGACGGCGGCAATGGTCGGCACCGGCAGATCTTCCAGGCGATTAAACACGCTATTGGCAAAATGCAGCCACTGGCTTAACTGTTCTTCGGGAACGAGGAACAGGGACAAAAATTCGGTGATATCAGCACCGACGATAAAGGCTGCTTTGTTCGAACGCAACAGCAGCCCTTTTAAATCTGATTGCTGTTCCAGCACGCCGATGGCCTCGCCGAGGCTAGCGACGGTCGAAGTGTCGAGTTTATTAACTGAACCTGGGGCATCAAATACCAGTTCGGCAATGCCATCTTCCAGCCAGTCAAGGTACAGGGTGTCGCCTTTGTAAAGCATGTCAGTCTCCTGAATCCGCAAGGTGATCTGGTCGTACCAGATGAAATTGAGTGTGTATTTTGTGTTAAAAATATGCAAACAAAAGATTAAAGAAATGCCGATTCGATCACGCTCGGCAGAAATCACGCTCTGTATGAACGATGTGCTAAGATGCGGAGACTTAAGGTCAAAAAAACAGAAGGGTAAAAAATGGAATCACTGGCCTCGCTCTATAAAAATCATATAGCTACCTTACAGGAACGGACTCGCGATGCACTGGCGCGCTTCAAGCTGGATGCATTACTTATTCACTCCGGCGAGCTGTTCAATGTTTTTCTCGACGATCATCCTTATCCGTTTAAAGTGAACCCACAATTTAAAGCGTGGGTGCCGGTAACTCAGGTGCCAAACTGCTGGCTGCTGGTGGATGGCGTGAACAAGCCGAAACTGTGGTTTTATCTGCCGGTTGATTACTGGCACAACGTCGAACCTTTGCCGACCTCTTTCTGGACTGAGGATGTGGAAGTGATCGCGCTGCCGAAAGCCGATGGCATTGGTAGCCTGCTGCCCGCTGCGCGCGGCAATATTGGCTATATTGGCCCAGTGCCGGAACGTGCGCTGCAACTGGGCATTGAGGCCAGTAATATCAACCCGAAAGGGGTGATCGACTACCTGCATTACTACCGCTCCTTCAAAACCGAGTACGAACTGGCCTGTATGCGTGAAGCGCAGAAAATGGCAGTCAACGGTCATCGCGCGGCAGAAGAAGCCTTCCGTTCAGGTATGAGCGAGTTCGATATCAACATTGCCTATCTGAGCGCGACCGGTCATCGTGATACCGACGTGCCTTACAGCAACATTGTGGCGCTTAACGAACATGCTGCGGTGCTGCATTACACCAAACTGGATCATCAGGCGCCGGAAGAGATGCGCAGCTTCCTGCTGGATGCCGGGGCAGAATATAACGGCTATGCGGCTGACCTGACCCGTACCTGGTCGGCAAAAAGCGACAACGACTACGCACAGCTGGTGAAAGACGTAAATGATGAACAACTGGCGCTGATCGCCACCATGAAAGCAGGCGTCAGCTATGTGGATTACCACATCCAGTTCCATCAGCGCATCGCCAAACTGCTGCGTAAACATCAAATCATCACCGATATGAGTGAAGAAGCGATGGTCGAAAACGATCTCACCGGACCGTTTATGCCGCACGGTATTGGCCATCCGCTTGGTCTGCAGGTGCATGATGTAGCCGGTTTTATGCAGGATGATAGCGGTACGCACCTCGCGGCACCGGCAAAATATCCGTACCTGCGCTGCACCCGTATTCTCCAGCCAGGCATGGTGTTAACCATCGAACCGGGTATCTACTTCATCGAATCGCTGCTGGCGCCGTGGCGTGAAGGTCAGTTCAGTAAACACTTCAACTGGCAGAAAATTGAAGCACTGAAACCGTTCGGCGGCATTCGTATCGAAGACAACGTGGTGATCCACGAAAACAACGTGGAAAACATGACCCGGGATCTGAAACTGGCGTGATGGAAAGCTGGTTAATTCCTGCGGCACCGGTCACGGTCGTTGAAGAGATCAAAAAGAGCCGCTTCATTACGCTGTTGGCGCATACCGATGGCGTCGAGGCGGCGAAAGCGTTTGTTGAATCGGTGCGGGCAGAGCACCCAGATGCCCGCCACCATTGCGTGGCGTGGGTAGCTGGCGCACCGGATGATTCTCAACAACTGGGTTTCTCTGATGACGGGGAACCTGCGGGAACGGCAGGTAAACCGATGCTCGCCCAACTAATGGGCAGCGGCGTTGGGGAAATTACCGCCGTGGTGGTGCGCTACTACGGCGGCATCTTGCTGGGCACCGGTGGGTTAGTGAAAGCGTATGGTGGCGGCGTGAATCAGGCGCTGCGCCAGCTAACGACCCAACGCAAGACGCCATTAACCGAATATACTTTGCAATGTGAATATAGTCAGTTAACCGGCATTGAAGCGTTGCTGGGGCAGTGTGGCGGCAAAATTATCAACAGTGATTATCAGGCATTCGTTCTGCTGCGGGTGGCGCTTCCGGCGGCGAAAGTGGCTGAATTTTCCGCAAAGCTGGCGGATTTTAGCCGTGGTTCATTGCAATTGTTAGCGATTGAAGAATAATCCCCACTTCGTTTTGCAGAACTAAGGAAGCGGCAGAGATGCATTTTCGCGCCATTACCCGAATCGTTGGACTACTGGTCATCTTATTTTCAGGGACGATGATTATCCCTGGGCTGGTAGCACTCATCTACCGGGATGGGGCAGGCCGCGCTTTTACCCAGACCTTTTTTGTCGCCCTCGCCATTGGCTCTATGCTGTGGTGGCCGAACCGTAAAGAGAAGGGCGAACTGAAATCCCGTGAAGGGTTTCTGATTGTGGTGCTGTTCTGGACGGTGCTGGGTAGCGTCGGTGCGCTCCCTTTTATCTTCTCGGAAAGCCCGAACCTCACGATTACCGATGCGTTTTTTGAATCTTTCTCCGGCCTGACCACCACCGGAGCCACTACGCTGGTGGGGCTGGATTCGCTCCCTCATGCGATTCTTTTTTATCGCCAGATGCTGCAATGGTTTGGCGGGATGGGGATCATCGTGTTGGCAGTCGCGATACTACCTATCCTCGGCGTGGGTGGGATGCAGCTCTATCGCGCAGAAATGCCCGGCCCGCTGAAAGATAACAAAATGCGCCCGCGTATTGCGGAAACGGCGAAAACCTTGTGGCTGATTTATGTCTTGCTGACCGTCGCCTGTGCGCTGGCGCTGTGGTTTGCCGGAATGAATGCTTTTGATGCCATCGGTCATAGCTTCGCGACAATCGCCATTGGCGGCTTCTCAACCCATGATGCCAGCGTTGGCTATTTCGATAGCCCGACAATTAACACTATCATTGCTATCTTCCTGCTGATCTCCGGCTGTAACTATGGCCTGCACTTCTCGCTGCTAAGTGGTCGTAGTCTGAAGGTTTACTGGCGCGATCCGGAATTTCGCATGTTTATCGGCGTACAGTTTACGCTGGTGGTTATTTGTACACTCGTACTGTGGTTTCATAATGTCTACAGTTCGGCGCTGATGACGATTAACCAGGCGTTTTTCCAGGTGGTGTCGATGGCGACAACCGCTGGGTTTACGACTGACAGCATTGCCCGCTGGCCGCTCTTTTTGCCGGTACTGCTGTTATGTTCAGCTTTTATCGGCGGTTGCGCCGGGTCAACGGGCGGTGGCCTGAAAGTGATCCGCATCTTGCTGTTGTTCAAACAGGGGAACCGTGAGCTGAAACGACTGGTGCATCCGAACGCCGTCTACAGCATTAAGTTGGGGAACCGTGCACTGCCGGAACGTATCCTCGAGGCTGTATGGGGATTTTTCTCGGCCTATGCGTTGGTATTTATTGTCAGTATGTTGGCGATTATCGCCACTGGCGTGGATGACTTTTCTGCCTTTGCTTCGGTTGTGGCGACATTGAATAACCTAGGGCCGGGGCTTGGCGTGGTTGCTGATAACTTTACCAGCATGAACCCGGTGGCTAAATGGATCCTGATTGCCAATATGTTGTTTGGTCGTCTCGAGGTGTTTACATTGCTGGTGCTCTTTACCCCGACTTTCTGGCGTGAATGATGGAGTAATACGTGAAAACATTAATTCTTTTCTCAACAAGGGACGGACAAACGCGCGAGATTGCCTCCTACCTGGCTTCGGAATTGAAAGAACTGGGGATACAGGCGGATGTCGCTAATGTGCACCGCATTGAAGAGCCACAGTGGGAAAACTACGATCGCGTGGTCATTGGCGCGTCTATTCGCTACGGTCACTACCATTCTGCGTTCCAGGAATTTGTCAAAAAACATGCGACGCAGCTGAACTCAATGCCGAGCGCCTTTTACTCCGTAAACCTGGTGGCGCGTAAACCGGAGAAGCGTACTGTGCAGACTAATAGCTACGCGCGGAAGTTTCTGATGAACTCACAATGGCGTCCCGATCGCTGTGCAGTCATTGCCGGGGCGCTGCGTTATCCCCGCTATCGTTGGTACGACCGCTTTATGATCAAGCTCATCATGAAGATGTCAGGCGGTGAAACGGATACGCGCAAAGAAGTTGTCTATACCGATTGGGAGCAAGTGGCGAATTTCGCCCGGGAAATTGCCCATTTAACCGACAAACCGACGCTGAAATAAGCATAAAGAATAAAAAACGCGCATTTGGAAAATTATTTTAAATTTCCTCTTGTCAGCTCAGAATAA
>NZ_PTRI01000021.1:0-88710 GCF_002965965.1 Escherichia sp. MOD1-EC5495 | reverse complement strand
GACTATCACTTATTTAAGTGATATTGGTTGTCTGGAGATTCAGGGGGCCAGTCTAGCATCAACAAAGTTCATTTGTAAAAATGGAGATAATTATGATTGCACATCACTTCGGAACTGATGAAATACCACGTCAGTGTGTGACTCCTGGTGATTATGTTCTTCATGAAGGCCGGACATATATCGCCTCGGCTAACAATATTAAAAAGCGAAAACTTTATATTCGTAACCTGACTACAAAAACATGCATTTCTGACTGCATGATTAAAGTCTTCCTCGGTCGTGATGGTTTACCTGTAAAGGCGGAGTCATGGTGATGACTAAGAAAATAAAATGTGCTTACCACCTTTGCAATAAAGGAATTGAAGAAAGCAAAAGCATTAAAAGACCGCTTCATTTCATGCGTGGAGTTATCCCAACGACGGAAATGAAAAAATATTGTAGTGAAAATTGTGCCGAAAAAGACCAGATGGCACACGAACTTTAATTAACTGACTATGCGAAACTGAATTTATGCCAGCAATGGCAGGGATTCACTCAACCTTAATTAAGGAGAAAAAATGATTACCAATTATGAAGTCACTGTTGTAACTACCGATGACATTGTTCACGAGGTTAATCTGGAAGGAAAGCGTATTGGCTACGTGATTAAAACAGAAAATAAAGAAACCCCATTCACTGTGGTTGATATTGACGGCCCATCAGGCAACGTAAAAACACTTGATGAAGGTGTCACAAAAATGAGTCTGGTTCACATCGGAAAGAATCTGCCCGCAGAAAAAAAAGCCGGATTTCTGGCAACTCTGATTGCAATGAAATTAAAAGGTGAAATCTAAAAAAAGAAAGCCTGCACAACGTGCAGGCCTGAGTGAAGAACCTGGGACATTTATTCATCACTCGCAGTAATTTTAATCTGAGTTGAGGTTAAAAAACAATGAGCACAAAACCACTCTTCCTGTTACGAAAAGCGAAAAAATCATCCGGTGAACCTGACGTCGTCCTGTGGGCAAGTGACGATTTTGAATCGACCTGTGCCACTCTGGACTACCTGATCGTTAAGTCAGGTAAAAAACTGAGCAACTATTTTAAAGCTGTTGCCACAAATTTTCCTGTCGTTAATGACCTTCCCCCTGAAGGTGAGATCGATTTTACCTGGAGTGAACGCTATCAACTCAGCAAAGACTCCATGACATGGGAACTAAAACCGGGAGCAGCGCCAGACGACGTTCACCACCAGGATAATGCTCAAGAAACCAACGAACTGGCGGGAGGCCAGGAAGAAAACGCGCAGGCAGACGCCCACGAGGATTGCCAGGATTGCGAAGTCTCTGTAGCCACTTTGCGGTTCACACAGCGTCTTCTGCACATTTTTACGTATGCGGCCGGGGATCGGAAATACCTGCATCATGCCACCCGAGAACAACGCGAACACATTACTGCTCTTGAGATGGATCAGGAAAACAGCTATGTCCAGAATCTGCTGTTGGCCATACGCGGCATGGCAGAACCGACAACTCTGGATAATGCCGCCCTGCTCCGCCTGACTGATGCAATTAAGGCAGTTTTCTCTATCACTAAAAAACATCAGCCCTATGAATTTAAGAATTTCATTTCAGCCTGGCTGGATACCGAACACATTGATCGCGGTCTTCTGACAAAAGAATGGCGAAAAGGGAATCGTGTTTCACGCATCACTCGCACGGCTTCCGGTGCTAATGCTGGCGGCGGGAACCTCACAGATCGCGGCGAAGGTTTCGTCCACGATCTGACGTCACTGGCGCGCGATATAGCCACTGGCGTACTGGCCCGTTCAATGGACGTGGACATCTATAACCTTCATCCGGCACACGCTAAACGCATTGAGGAAATTATCGCTGAAAATAAACCGCCCTTTTCTGTTTTCCGCGACAAATTCATCACCATGCCTGGCGGGCTGGATTATTCCCGCGCCATCGTGGTTGCGTCCGTGAAAGAAGCACCAATTGGGATCGAGGTCATCCCCGCTCACGTCACTGCATATCTGAACAAAGTACTGACTGAAACCGATCATGCCAACACTGATCCGGAAATCGTGGATATTGCCTGCGGTCGCTCCTCTGCCCCGATGCCGCAGCGAGTAACAGAAGAAGGAAAACAGGATGATGAAGAAAAACTGCAACCATCTGGAACAACGGCAGATGAACAGGGAGAGGCTGAAACAATGGAACCGGACGCAACTAAACATCATCAGGACACGCAGCCGCTGGATGCTCAGTCACAGGTAAATTCTGTTGATGCGAAATATCAGGAACTGCGGGCAGAACTCCATGAAGCCCGGAAAAACATTCCATCAAAAAATCCTGTCGATGCCGATAAATTGCTTGCTGCATCACGTGGTGAATTTGTTGACGGAATTAGCGACCCGAACGATCCGAAATGGGTTAAGGGGATCCAGACTCGCGATTCTGTGTACCAGAACCAGCCAGAAACGGAAAAAACCAGCCCGGATATGAAACAACCTGAGCCAGTAGTGCAACAGGAACCGGAAATAGCCTGCAATGCCTGCGGCCAGACTGGCGGGGATAACTGCCCTGACTGTGGTGCGGTGATGGGCGACGCAACAAACCAGGAAACATTCGATGAAGAGAATCAGGTTGAAGCTAAGGAAAATGATCCGGAGGAAATGGAAGGCGCTGAACATCCGCACAATGAGAATGCTGGCAGCGATCCGCATCGCGATTGCAGTGATGAAACTGGCGAAGTCGCAGATCCCGTAATCGTAGAAGACATAGAGCCAGGTATTTATTACGGAATTTCGAATGAGAATTACCACGCAGGTCCCGGTGTCAGTAAGTCTCAGCTCGATGACATTGCTGATACTCCGGCACTGTATTTGTGGCGTAAAAATGCCCCCGTGGACACCACAAAGACAAAAACGCTCGATTTAGGAACTGCTTTCCACTGCCGGGTACTTGAACCGGAAGAATTCAGTAACCGCTTTATCGTAGCACCTGAATTTAACCGCCGTACAAACGCCGGAAAAGAAGAAGAGAAAGCGTTTCTGATGGAATGCGCAAGCACAGGAAAAATGGTTATCACTGCGGAAGAAGGCCGGAAAATTGAACTGATGTATCAAAGCGTTATGGCTTTGCCGCTGGGGCAATGGCTTGTTGAAAGCGCCGGACACGCTGAATCATCAATTTACTGGGAAGATCCTGAAACAGGAATTTTGTGTCGGTGCCGTCCGGACAAAATTATCCCTGAATTTCACTGGATCATGGACGTGAAAACTACGGCGGATATTCAACGATTCAAAACCGCTTATTACGACTACCGCTATCACGTTCAGGATGCATTCTACAGTGACGGTTATGAAGCACAGTTTGGAGTGCAGCCAACTTTCGTTTTTCTGGTTGCCAGCACAACTATTGAATGCGGACGTTATCCGGTTGAAATTTTCATGATGGGCGAAGAAGCAAAACTGGCAGGTCAGCTGGAATATCACCGCAATCTGCGAACCCTGGCTGACTGCCTCAATACCGATGAATGGCCAGCTATTAAGACGTTATCACTGCCCCGCTGGGCTAAGGAATATGCAAATGACTAAGCAACCACCAATCGCAAAAGCCGATCTGCAAAAAACTCAGGGAAACCGTGCACCAGCAGCAATTAAAAATAACGACGTGATTAGTTTTATTAACCAGCCATCAATGAAAGAGCAACTGGCAGCAGCTCTTCCACGCCATATGACGGCTGAACGTATGATCCGTATCGCCACCACAGAAATTCGTAAAGTTCCGGCGTTAGGAAACTGTGACACTATGAGTTTTGTCAGTGCAATCGTACAGTGTTCACAGCTCGGACTTGAGCCAGGTAGCGCCCTCGGTCATGCATATTTACTGCCTTTTGGTAATAAAAACGAAAAGAGCGGTAAAAAAAACGTTCAGCTAATCATTGGCTATCGCGGCATGATTGATCTGGCTCGCCGTTCAGGTCAAATCGCCAGCCTGTCAGCCCGTGTTGTCCGTGAAGGTGACGAATTTAATTTCGAATTTGGCCTTGATGAAAAGTTAATACACCGCCCAGGAGAAAACGAAGATGCCCCGGTTACCCACGTCTATGCTGTCGCAAGACTGAAAGACGGAGGTACTCAGTTTGAAGTTATGACGCGCAGACAGATTGAGCTGGTGCGCAGCCAGAGTAAAGCTGGTAATAACGGGCCGTGGGTAACTCACTGGGAAGAAATGGCAAAGAAAACAGCTATTCGTCGCCTGTTCAAATATCTGCCCGTATCAATTGAGATCCAGCGTGCAGTATCAATGGATGAAAAGGAACCACTGACAATCGATCCTGCAGATTCCTCTGTATTAACCGGGGAATACAGTGTAATCGATAATTCAGAGGAATAATTCAGTCTGGCGGTGTAATGCACCGCCAACTTGAAATATTTTTTATGAGAAAAATTATGAGATATGACAATGTTAAACCATGTCCATTTTGTGGTTGTCCATCAGTAACGGTGAAAGCCATTTCAGGATATTACCGAGCGAAGTGTAACGGATGCGAATCCCGAACCGGTTATGGTGGAAGTGAAAAAGAAGCACTCGAAAGATGGAATAAACGAACCACTGGAAATAATAATGGAGGTGTTCATGTATAAAATTACCGCCACTATTGAAAAGGAAGGTGGCACTCCTACTAACTGGACAAGATATTCAAAATCTAAACTAACGAAATCAGAATGCGAAAAAATGCTCTCAGGTAAAAAAGAAGCAGCCGTTTCCAGAGAGCAGAAAGTAAAACTGATAAATTTTAATTGCGAGAGACTTCAGTCCTCGTGAATTGCATTGTATTCAAATTAAAACTTCATAGCTGATTATTAATAATCAACATCGGGCGTCAATTTCAGTCTAACATTGGCGCCTGCCAGAGGTGATGCGATGGCACAAGTAATCTTTAATGAAGAGTGGATGGTTGAATACGGCCTGATGCTTCGCACTGGTCTGGGGGCCAGACAAATTGAAGCATACCGCCAGAACTGTTGGGTGGAAGGATTCCACTTCAAACGAGTATCTCCTTTAGGGAAGCCAGACAGTAAGCGAGGGATTATCTGGTACAACTATCCAAAGATAAATCAGTTTATCAAAGACTCATGATATGTCTAAATTACCAACAGGTGTCGAGATTAGAGGTAGATACATTCGCATCTGGTTCATGTTTCGAGGAAAACGATGTCGGGAAACATTAAAAGGCTGGGAGATTACAAACAGTAATATTAAAAAGGCCGGAAATTTAAGATCGCTGATAGTTCATGAAATAAACTCCGGTGAATTTGAGTATTTAAGACGTTTTCCCCAGTCCAGCACTGGGGCAAAAATGGTGACAACGAGAGTCATAAAAACGTTCGGAGAACTTTGTGATATCTGGACAAAAATTAAAGAGACAGAGTTAACAACAAACACAATGAAGAAAACGAAATCACAATTAAAAACACTCAGAATAATAATTTGTGAAAGTACCCCGATATCACATATTCGTTATAGCGATATCTTAAACTACCGGAATGAACTGCTGCATGGAGAAACGCTTTACCTGGATAATCCAAGATCCAACAAAAAAGGAAGAACCGTGCGCACAGTTGATAACTATATCGCCCTGCTCTGTTCGCTGTTGCGTTTTGCGTATCAGTCGGGATTTATATCAACCAAACCATTTGAAGGAGTAAAAAAATTACAGCGAAACAGAATAAAGCCTGATCCGTTATCTAAAACAGAATTCAATGCATTAATGGAAAGTGAAAAAGGACAGAGCCAGAACTTGTGGAAATTTGCCGTTTACTCAGGACTTCGTCACGGGGAACTGGCAGCTCTGGCGTGGGAGGATGTGGATCTCGAAAAGGGAATAGTGAATGTCAGAAGAAACCTGACGATACTTGATATGTTCGGTCCCCCAAAAACAAATGCCGGGATCCGGACAGTAACACTACTGCAGCCTGCTCTTGAAGCACTGAAGGAGCAATACAAACTGACCGGGCATCATCGCAAAAGCGAAATCACTTTTTATCATCGGGAGTACGGCAGAACCGAAAAGCAAAAACTGCATTTTGTTTTCATGCCCAGAGTGTGTAACGGAAAACAGAAACCTTATTACTCGGTAAGCAGTTTGGGTGCGAGATGGAATGCAGCAGTAAAACGTGCTGGTATTCGCCGCCGTAATCCGTACCATACGCGGCATACTTTTGCCTGCTGGCTGTTGACGGCAGGAGCGAACCCGGCGTTTATAGCCAGCCAGATGGGGCATGAAACTGCGCAGATGGTGTATGAAATTTACGGTATGTGGATTGATGACATGAACGACGAACAGGTAGCCATGTTGAATGCGCGGTTATCGTAGTTGCAAAGTTTGCCCCCAATTTGCCCCATTTAGTACCAGAGAACTGAAATAATGAAAGAAAATCAACAAATTACAAAGAAAGAACAATACAACCTGAACAAATTGCAAAAACGTCTGCGTCGTAACGTAGGCGAAGCCATTGCTGACTTCAATATGATTGAAGATGGCGATCGCATTATGGTTTGCCTCTCCGGGGGTAAAGACAGCTATACCATGCTGGAGATTCTGCGTAATTTGCAGCAAAGTGCGCCAATCAGTTTTTCGCTGGTTGCCGTTAACCTCGACCAGAAACAACCTGGTTTCCCGGAACATGTTCTGCCGGAGTATCTCGAAAAGCTGGGCGTTGAGTACAAGATTGTTGAAGAGAACACTTACGGTATTGTGAAAGAGAAGATTCCTGAGGGCAAAACTACCTGCTCACTGTGCTCTCGTCTGCGTCGCGGTATCCTTTACCGCACCGCAACGGAACTGGGTGCGACGAAGATCGCGCTGGGTCACCATCGTGACGATATCCTGCAAACGTTGTTCCTGAATATGTTCTACGGCGGCAAGATGAAAGGTATGCCGCCGAAGCTGATGAGCGATGATGGCAAGCACATCGTTATTCGCCCGTTGGCCTACTGCCGCGAAAAAGATATTCAACGCTTTGCCGATGCGAAAGCATTCCCGATTATTCCGTGCAACCTGTGCGGTTCACAGCCTAACCTGCAACGTCAGGTGATTGCCGATATGCTGCGTGACTGGGATAAGCGTTATCCGGGGCGAATTGAGACGATGTTCAGCGCGATGCAGAATGTGGTGCCGTCTCATTTGTGCGATACCAGTCTTTTCGATTTCAAAGGTATTACCCACGGTTCCGAAGTGGTTAACGGCGGAGATCTGGCGTTCGATCGCGAAGAGATCCCACTACAGCCTGCGGGCTGGCAGCCTGAAGAAGATGAGAATCAGCTGGATGAATTACGGCTGAATGTGGTTGAAGTGAAATAACCAGGATAGCGCCCGATGCGCAAACTTATCGGGCTACTCTTGCATAGGCCGGATAAGACGCAACCAGCGTCGCATCCGGCAATTCAACATTTCGTTATTTTAATAATCGCACCCGGCACGTTTTCCCTTTAATCTTCCCGCCCTGTAACTGCTTCCATGCCTTATGGGCGACACTCTGACGCACTGCGACATAGACATGCGCCGGATGCACAGCGATTTTGCCAATATCTGCGCCATCAAGACCAATATCGCCCGTCAATGCACCTAACACATCGCCCGGTCGCATTTTGGCTTTTTTCCCGCCATCAATGCACAACGTCGCCATCTCTGCTTCCAGCGGCACAATGGAACTACTGGCTGGCGGCGTTTGCCAGTTAAGTTTTATCTGCAACATGTCAGAAATGATATTGGCGCGCTGTGCTTCTTCCGGGGCACAGAAACTGATCGCCAGTCCGCTATTTCCTGCACGCGCTGTACGCCCGATGCGATGTACATGAACTTCAGGGTCCCACGCAAGTTCAAAGTTCACTACCAGCTCAAGAGATTTGATATCCAGACCGCGCGCTGCGACATTGGTCGCTACCAGCACGCGGGCGCTACCGTTAGCAAAACGTACCAGGGTCTGATCGCGGTCACGTTGCTCCAGATCGCCATGTAACGACAATGCACTTTGCCCTACTTCATTCAGCGCGTCACACACAGCCTGACAATCTTTTTTAGTATTACAAAACACCACACAAGACGAGGGTTGATGCAAACTTAATAACCGTTGTAATAACGGAATTTTAGCCTTGCTGGATGTTTCATAAAATTGTTGTTCAATAGGCGGTAAAGCATCTGTCGAATCAATTTCTATCGCCAAAGGATCGCGTTGTACACGACCGCTAATCGCAGCAATTGCGTCTGGCCAGGTCGCCGAAAACAAAAGCGTCTGACGAGAAGCAGGTGCAAAACGGATCACATCATCAATGGCATCACTAAATCCCATATCCAACATGCGGTCGGCTTCATCCATCACCAGCGTATTCAACGCATCCAGCGATACCGTGCCTTTTTGCAGGTGATCGAGCAAACGACCCGGCGTTGCCACGATAATATGCGGCGCATGTTGCAGCGAATCACGCTGAATACCGAACGGCTGACCGCCGCATAAGGTCAAGATTTTAGTATTTGGCAGAAAACGCGCCAACCGACGCAATTCCCCGGCAACCTGATCCGCCAGCTCACGCGTAGGACACAGTACCAAAGCCTGGGTCTGAAACAGCGACGCATCAATCTGCTGTAACAACCCGAGGCCAAATGCCGCCGTTTTGCCGCTGCCGGTTTTCGCCTGCACGCGAACGTCTTTTCCGGCAAGGATCGCAGGAAGCGCGGCGGCCTGCACCGGCGTCATGATTAAATAACCCAACTCATTAAGGTTAGTGAGCTGGGCGGGAGGCAAAACGTTCAGGGTAGAAAAAGCGGTCACAATCTATTCTCGTGGTCATCGACGCAAAATTAGCAGGCGCGTATCCTCGCAGATCTACGCTCACGATGCGACAATTTAATCGGTTCTTCATCTGGCGGCGGATCGGGCATAGGTTGCGGACGAGGAATCGGATCAGGCACTGGAACAGGATCGCCAGGAATCGGTTCAGGGACAGGAATTTGCAAATAAATGAGTGTCGTCATATTTCCCTCCGGTCATTGGGTGGACTCTTAAAGGGTAGACGCTGACAAATAACAGGCAAAAAAAAGCCGACTCATCTAAGTCGGCGTCGTACGAATCAATTGTGCTATGCAGTAATTCAAAAAAGGAAGTAAGACAATATGGAGCGCAACGCCCATCGCTTGACGTTGCATTCACCTGCGAGGAAGATATTGCCCTGAATGGGTAGAGAGTTTATTGACTTCGCTCAAACTTTACGGCGTTTTTGTATACAGGAAGTAGACAAATTTTCTTTTGTTACAACCATTTACTACGATGCAACCATAAAGCAACACCACCAATAAGAACAACTAACAGAATACAAAAAAGCGAAAAGCCGAATTGCCATCCCCCACCAGGAATACCACCAAGGTTGACGCCAAATAATCCCGTTAAAAACGTACTGGGTAAAAAGACCATTGCCATCAAGGACATTGTATACGTGCGACGCGCTAAATTTTCCTGCATGACCTGGGCGATTTCATCTGCCATCACGCCAGTTCGGGCAATACAGGCGTCAATCTCATCCAGACCACGTCCGAGACGATCGGCAATATCCTGCATTCGACGGCGTTGGTCGTCATTCATCCACGGCAGGCGCTCGCTGGCAAGACGAGCATAAACATCACGTTGCGGCGCCATATAGCGACGCATAACAATTAATTGTTTACGCAGTAGCGCCAGGAAACCGCGCGGAGGAATTTGTTGATCGAGTAGATTATCTTCCAGGTCGATAATTTTATCGTGCAGTTGTTCTATAAACTCACTGGAATGATCGGTCAACGCATCACACACATCCACCAACCAGCCGCCGCAATCGGTCGGACCAGTGCCCTCTTCCAGATCGCTAACCACATCATCCAACGCCAACACTTTACGTTGTCGGGTCGAGACAATTAACCGTCCGTCCATATAAACACGCATGGCCACCAGCTGGTCGGGACGTTCATCAGTACTGCCATTAATGCAGCGCAAAGTAATCAGCGTCCCTTCGCCAAGACGACTGACTCTGGGCCGTGTACTTTCTCCCGCCAGCGCATCGCGCACATTATTTGGCAGCAGTGGTGTCGTCGCCAGCCACTGGGCGCTGTCATGGTGCACATAATTGAGGTGGAGCCAGCAAGGATGCGCTTCATCTATCTCATCTGTATTTTCCAGCGGTTTAACGCCACCTTTGCCATCCAGAATCCAGGCAAATACTGCATCCGGGACATTTACGTCCGCTCCCTTAATCACTTCCACAGTGCCTCCCATCATCAACGGATTATTTTGTAGTCTAGTCTTCTGGTCATGTTACGCAAAATCTCATCACCCCATTACCTTGAAATGATTAATAAAATCCTGTCAAAATTAAATACAGAAAGCAAAATACTTTTCCTGATTTGAAAACGTGTGAAGCGTTAAATAGCGTCTATCATTATCAGAATTATCTGATCATTTGTCGTGGCATTTTTGCGATCAGGTAGCAACAAAAGATTGATAAAAATAACGGGATTTCAATGACTACGCACAACTTCAATACCCTGGACTTATTAACCAGTCCTGTCTGGATCGTTTCACCCTTCGAGGAACAATTAATTTATGCCAATAGTGCTGCGCGACTGTTGATGCAAGAACTCACTTTTAGTCAGCTACGTACCGGCCTCTATTCCATCTCCTCGCAAAACGAACTGCCTAAATACCTTACAGACCTGCATAACCAGCTTGATATTGTAGAAATCCTCACTGTCCAGCGTAATGGTGAAGATACAGCATTAAGCTGTCGGTTGACCCTCAAAGAGATTAATGACATAGAGAAAGTAATTATATTTGAAGGAATGGAAACACCCGCAACTCTGGGTTTAAAAGCCAGCCGCTCTGCGAATTATCAACGTAAAAAACAAGGGTTTTATGCGCGTTTTTTTCTGACTAACTCCGCGCCAATGTTGTTGATAGATCCCTCGCGTGATGGCCAAATCGTCGATGCCAATCTGGCCGCGCTTAATTTCTATGGCTATAACCATGAAACAATGTGTCAGAAACACACCTGGGAAATTAATATGCTTGGGCGTCGCGTTATGCCTGTCATGCATGAAATTTCACGTTTACCCGGCGGGCATAAGCCCCTCAATTTTGTCCATAAACTGGCAGATGGTTCCGTTCGACACGTACAAACTTATGCTGGACCAATTGAGATTTACGGTGACAGGTTAATGTTATGCATCGTACATGATATTACTGAGCAAAAAAGGCTCGAGGAACAGCTGGAACATGCGGCCCACCATGATGCGCTAACGGGATTACTTAACCGTCGACAGTTTTACCACATAACTGAACCAGGACAGATGCAGCACCTGGCAATCGCTCAGGACTACAGTTTGCTGCTCATCGACACCGATCGTTTTAAACATATCAATGACTTATACGGTCATCAGAAAGGGGATGAAGTGTTATACGCACTTGCCCGTACACTCGAAAGCTGCGCCCGCAAAGGTGATTTGGTGTTTCGCTGGGGTGGTGAAGAGTTCGTCTTATTATTGCCCAGAACCCCTCTGGATACTGCACTTTCGTTGGCTGAAACTATCCGCTTGAGCGTGGCAAAAGTGAGCATTTCGGGCTTGCCGCGCTTCACCGTCAGTATTGGCGTGGCGCATAACGAAGGAAATGAAAGTATTGATGAACTGTTTAAACGGGTCGATGATGCGTTGTATCGGGCAAAAAATGATGGACGCAACCGCGTGCTGGCAGCATAAGCCACGGAAGCGTCCCGTGATCAACGGCTGCGTTTAGCGTGGCGCTCCCAGTTTTCCTGCTTCGCCTGCGCCGTTTTACGGAGTGCGACGTAACACGCCCCGCTGCCGCCATGATGCGGTAGCGCGGTACAATATGCCTGAACATCATCAAACTCGGTCAGCCAGCGCGCCACATAGCTGCGAACAATGTTGGCGTGCGATTTATCGTCCCGCCCCTTGCCATGAATAATCAGCACGTTACGCAAACCATCCGCCAATGCCTGTTGAATAAAACTGAACACCATTTTGCGGCACTCTTCCACCGGCTGACGTAGAAGATTCAGGCTGGCCTGCTGCGGATATTTACCGCTGCGTAACTTATCCAGCACCCCATGTTGCAGCCCTTCCCGCCGAAACTCCAGCGGCTGGCTTAGCGGGATGATGTCGAGAAATCCAGTGGTAAGGAAATTATCAAGTTGCAGCGTGTCGATACGCTGCGGCGCACGTTGGTTACGCGTTGGATGCCAGTGGACATCTGTAGCGCGCTTCAGTGGCTGGACATCTTCCATGGCGTCAAGAAACAGCGATTTGTCGTCAAGGTTCATGTAACCTCCTATGCACCTTCACACATCTGATATTTGCTGCATCGTTCACTTCGCAGATTGAAACAATACTTTGCTCCATACCTGCTGGTGTCTGCACAGGCGGGGCATTTTATACTAGCCTGGTGACAGTATCGAACAGTTTAGGCCGGGTTTAATTCAGGTATCCGATCAGGGTGATTTATTCATAGCAGGAACTAACAAAAATGCGATGAAGAGCAGAACGCAGATTAGCGATGCATGATTATGCAATCACGAGACGAATGATTTAACTTATATTTTCGTGAAATCTGTCACTGAAGAAAATTGGCAACGGATGGGCAAAACCGTTATAACACTGTCACCGGTCACGAGGAATCCAGGCCGGATTTAAGACGCGGATGCACTGCTGTGTGTACTGTAGAGTCTGGCGGATGTCGACAGGCTCTATTTTTTTATTCATTTTTTAGCTCTGTAAATAACTACAGAATCAAATAACAGGTCGCCTTCGGTAAAATTTCGCTGACTGGAATTATTCCAGCCTCGATCCAGGTGATGGAATACCCCCATTTATTCAGGCAGAAAAATCAAAAAATCGCTTTATGCTACCAGATCGCGACAAACCAGACGCGAAACCAGGTACTTACTCTTTGTTAGTTTTAATCTTTTTGGTGGTATGGCTGCTCATGTTGCTGGCGTGGTATCTTATCGGCCAGCCTATTGGTTCGGGGTTTTACCCACGTTTGTCTTAAGAGAGAACGGATGCTGAGATTACTTGAAGAAAAAATTGCCACGCCACTGGGACCTCTGTGGGTGATTTGCGATGAACAATTTCGTCTGCGGGCGGTTGAATGGGAAGAGTACAGCGAACGCATGGTGCAGCTGCTGGACATCCATTATCGCAAAGAAGGTTATGAGCGCATTTCTGCCACCAATCCAGGGGGCTTAAGCGACAAACTTCGTGACTATTTTGCCGGGAATCTTAGCATTATTGATAACCTTCCTACCGCCACAGGAGGCACGCCATTTCAGCGCGAGGTCTGGAAAACACTGCGCACTATCCCCTGCGGGCAGGTAATGCATTACGGTCAACTGGCTGAACATCTGGGTCGACCAGGCGCAGCGCGTGCCGTTGGCGCAGCAAATGGCTCTAATCCGATCAGCATCGTCGTCCCTTGCCACCGGGTTATTGGACGAAACGGCACGATGACAGGATATGCAGGCGGAGTGCAGCGAAAAGAGTGGTTATTGCGCCATGAAGGCTATCTGCTGCTATAAACCTTAAACAATTTGTGCCGATTTGTTCACAGTTTTATGTAAAGTTACCCTTAACAATTTAAAGATTTTCAAAGGGATAGACATAAATTTACATCTATTATCGGAATTCTCCGCTGTTAAGGTTTGCTTAGACTTACTTGCTCCCTAAAAAGATGTTAAAATTGACAAATATCAATTACGGCTTGAGCAGACCTATGATCCCGGAAAAGCGAATTATACGGCGCATTCAGTCTGGCGGTTGTGCTATCCATTGCCAGGATTGCAGCATCAGTCAGCTTTGCATCCCGTTCACACTCAACGAACATGAGCTTGATCAGCTTGATAATATCATCGAGCGAAAGAAGCCTATTCAGAAAGGCCAGACGCTGTTTAAGGCTGGTGATGAACTTAAATCGCTTTATGCCATCCGCTCCGGTACGATTAAAAGTTATACCATCACAGAGCAAGGCGACGAGCAAATCACTGGCTTCCATTTAGCAGGCGATCTGGTAGGTTTTGACGCTATTGGCAGCGGTCATCACCCGAGTTTCGCCCAGGCGCTGGAAACCTCAATGGTATGTGAAATCCCGTTCGAAACCCTGGACGATCTGTCTGGTAAAATGCCGAATCTGCGTCAGCAGATGATGCGTCTGATGAGCGGTGAAATCAAAGGCGATCAGGACATGATCCTGCTGTTGTCGAAGAAAAATGCAGAAGAACGCCTGGCTGCTTTTATCTACAACCTGTCCCGTCGTTTTGCCCAACGCGGCTTCTCCCCTCGTGAATTCCGCCTGACGATGACTCGTGGCGATATCGGTAACTATCTTGGCCTGACGGTAGAAACCATCAGTCGTCTGCTGGGTCGTTTCCAGAAAAGCGGCATGTTGGCAGTCAAAGGTAAATACATCACCATCGAAAATAACGATGCGCTGGCCCTGCTTGCTGGTCATACGCGTAACGTTGCCTGATTTTTCCGCATAATCAACTATCCTTCTGTCATATCATTAAATTTTTCTGATTTATTGATCTGGCAGAAGGTTCATCACTGTTTCATTCACCAGATATGGGTTAATCTTTTAATTACAAACTGCGTTGACAGTTGTTGTAAGGAGACCCTGTATGGCTATGTATCAGAACATGCTCGTTGTTATCGACCCTAACCAGGACGATCAACCGGCATTACGGCGAGCTGTTTATTTACATCAACGGATTGGTGGCAAAATTAAAGCCTTTTTGCCGATTTATGACTTCTCATACGAAATGACTACCCTGCTCTCTCCCGACGAGCGTACCGCTATGCGTCAGGGGGTTATCAGCCAGCGTACTGCCTGGATCCATGAGCAGGCAAAGTATTATCTCAACGCTGGCGTCCCGATTGAAATTAAAGTGGTATGGCATAACCGTCCTTTCGAGGCCATCATTCAGGAAGTGGTTAGCAGTGGGCACGATCTGGTGCTAAAAATGGCGCACCAACATGACCGTCTGGAAGCGGTTATTTTCACCCCTACCGACTGGCACCTGTTACGCAAATGCCCAAGCCCGGTGTGGATG
Source organism: Escherichia sp. MOD1-EC5495 (assembly GCF_002965965.1). Classification (NCBI taxonomy): domain Bacteria; kingdom Pseudomonadati; phylum Pseudomonadota; class Gammaproteobacteria; order Enterobacterales; family Enterobacteriaceae; genus Escherichia; species Escherichia sp. MOD1-EC5495. The sequence continues at coordinate 73,567 of NZ_PTRI01000021.1, read as the reverse complement.
GTGAAAGACCAGCCGTGGCCGGAAGGTGGTAAGGCGCTGGTGGCGGTGAATCTCGCCAGTGAAGAGCCGTATCATAATGCGCTCAATGAAAAACTGGTGAAAGAAACGATCGAGCTGGCGGAACAGGTAAATCACACCGAAGTCCATCTGGTTGGCGCCTACCCCGTAACACCTATCAATATTGCCATTGAACTGCCGGAATTTGATCCAAGCGTTTATAACGATGCCATTCGTGGACAACATTTGCTGGCGATGAAAGCCCTGCGGCAGAAATTCGGCATTAATGAAAACATGACGCACGTTGAAAAAGGTTTGCCTGAAGAAGTGATTCCAGATCTGGCCGAACATTTGCAGGCAGGGATTGTCGTTTTTGGCACTGTGGGACGCACCGGTATCTCTGCGGCATTCCTTGGTAATACGGCAGAACAGGTGATTGATCATCTCCGCTGCGATTTGCTGGTGATTAAACCTGACCAGTACCAGACGCCTGTCGAACTGGATGACGAAGAAGACGATTAATTGTTTATCAATTACTTGCAAGGCCCGATATCTCGGGCCTTTCTTTTATTTACTTCTCATCACCACCGAGGAAATAAATTCCCAGCGGGATTGCCAGCAATACAGTAAAGACCAGACTATAAACAAGAATCATCGATGACTGAATCACATACATTGATGTCGTCCAGTCAGAAAGCGGAATATTATATTGTTCGATAACACCGCCGATAGTCGCGCGAGTCACAACTGACGCCGCAATAATGAAAACCGCCAACAGACCAAAGAGAAACTTCTTCCCCTTTGCTGACTTCAGCTTCGCCATGATCATGATGTAATCCTTATGCAGACAAACCCTTTGTTACTTGTGTGTAACAATATCATGACATTTCCTCGTTGTCTGCCCCGAAAGCATGAGATTGTTGCCGTTCAAATCATCAACCCATTGATAAATTCGCTAATGTTGCTACTTCCTTCCCTGTCTATTGATGATATGAATGAATTATCGCGATAAAATACCCCCGCCAGGGGTTTCCGGCATGACATCAATTATCTGGAGGAGCCTGATAAAACAATGATCGCTGAACTGTTTACAAATAATGCGCTTAATCTGGTCATTATTTTCGGTAGCTGCGCAGCATTGATTCTGATGAGCTTTTGGTTTCGTCGTGGAAATCGTAAAAGAAAAGGATTCTTATTCCATGCGGTTCAATTTTTAATCTACACCATAATTATCAGTGCTGTCGGCAGCATCATTAATTATGTTATTGAAAATTACAAACTCAAATTTATCACCCCAGGCGTTATCGATTTTATCTGTACGTCACTGATTGCGCTTATTCTGACGGTTAAGTTATTTCTCCTGATTAATCAGTTTGAAAGGCAACAGATAAAAAAAGGTCGAGACATCACCAGCGCGCGGATTATGTCGCGCATCATCAAAATCAGCATTATCGTGGTGATTGTTCTGCTTTATGGCGAACATTTCGGCATGAGCCTTTCTGGCTTGTTGACCTTTGGTGGTATTGGTGGTCTGGCTGTCGGTATGGCCGGTAAAGATATTCTGAGTAACTTCTTTTCCGGGATTATGCTCTATTTCGATCGCCCTTTTAGTATTGGCGACTGGATCCGTTCACCGGACAGGAATATCGAAGGCACAGTAGCAGAAATTGGCTGGCGTATCACAAAAATCACCACCTTTGATAATCGCCCACTGTACGTACCAAACTCGCTTTTTTCGTCCATTAGCGTAGAAAACCCAGGGCGAATGACCAACCGGCGTATTACCACTACCATTGGTTTACGTTATGAAGATGCCGCAAAAGTTGGGGCTATTGTCGAAGCCGTACGTGAGATGCTGAAAAATCACCCCGCTATCGACCAGCGACAAACCTTACTGGTTTATTTCAACCAGTTTGCCGATTCGTCATTAAATATTATGGTCTATTGCTTTACTAAGACCACGGTCTGGGCCGAATGGCTGGCCGCCCAGCAGGATGTTTATTTGAAGATTATTGATATTGTGCAGTCACACGGCGCGGACTTTGCCTTCCCCAGCCAGACGCTGTATATGGATAATATTACACCTCCCGAACAGCTTAAATAACACTCAACAAAACCGGATGACGATAATAATATTCGACATCCGGTTTTATTTATTTCCTCAATTGACCGCAGCCAGAGCGACATTATTCTCACCCGCTTTAAACTGGGCATACTGTTCTTCAGTACCAAAGAAAACTTCTGACTCTGTGCTGTGACCAATGCCCGGCACCTTTTCGTTTCCTGAATATTGCCAAAGTGTCCAGGGATTACGCCCCTCGAGTTTCACACCAGCTTGTCCCCAATACCCCATCCACACCATATACTGGTCGAACCGACTGTCCATGAAATGAGACAAATTATTATGATTGCCATAAAATATTGGTATTTTATGGTAATTTTTATACATCAGGGCAGCAAAACGTAAAATATCATTCCGTGCATTCACCATTCCCGATTTTTTAAAACAAGCCAGTTGGGTTGTATCTTCACCTTCTGGATTCACCAGTAAAATACCGGGAGGCAACATTTTCGGGTCTTCAGGCAGCAGGCTTTTTGCTGTTTCCAGTTGCGCCTCAGGAGTGTGGCAAAAATCAAATTTAAAATAGCCTCCGCGATCAAATTTTGAATCTGCTAATTGCTTCCAGTGAGCCTTAAACGACGAGTCTGGCCCTCTCCAGCCAACCACTCTCACGTAGACAAAACGCGCAGGTGATTTCTCCTGAAACAATTTCCAGTCGATTTCGCCATCGTTAGACGAAATATCATGACCACTGATCGGGTAAATATCCGGTGTTTTGAAGATACGGATATCAGGTCGGTTGGGAATTGCACTTACGGGGCCATAAGGAATTTCAATAGGTGTTATATCTTTGTTCTTTGGTTCATCTGGCGCAGTAGGCGGTTCTTTAATAGAATATGCGGTCTTATCAACATTTGTAAATTCATCTGCATTCCCGGCTGATAATTGTGTTTTTTTATCCAGACGACTGACCGCAGGATCGTTAATAAAGAAGAAACCACCCGGTCCGGCTGGGTTTTCTGTCGCTCCTATCCAGGCATCACTGAGATGTATTCCTTTCCCTTCCTCGTCCAGTTTTTCATTGATTTTTATATATTGGTCGTTCACATAGATAAACAAACTTAATATTCGGGTAATGCCCGCGTAGTATTCCTTTTTACCATCAATTTTTACCATATACGATTTCCCGAAGCGTTCGTCGGCAACGCCATCAGCAACGCCTTTTATAAGGGTATCAAAAAATACACTGCCTTTATCTTTTTCCAGGGAATAAACTTCTGTTTTATCATCACCAGCGGCTATCGCATACGCACCTGGTTTACTATACGCGTTTGAATTCCCTGCGCCATCTGTCATGCCAAAAAGACCTGAACCAAAACAAGCATTAACTAAAGTCAAAACATGGAAATAACGCTTTGCCAGAATGTTGAGTTGAGCATTCAAAGCTGGCATTTCATACATGCCTTTTGAACCATCGATATCTGTAGCATTACTCAAAACAAATGCCGGTGCCTTATCAGAATTACCATTTTGAGTGCCAAAACGCCCATGACCTGAATAAGCAATTAACAAGCGAGCTTTCTTATCAAACATCATCCCTCTGGCAGGGAGATATTCTTTCAGAAAATAATTAATGTTATCCAGTGACGCATCCTGATCTTTCAGTAAAATAACCTCATCAAACTTTTGCCCATTAATAAGAAAATCAGCCATTCTTTGACCGTCTACTGCAGCTGCTGGAATATCTGCATGTAACAGTGGATATTTTGAAATTGAAATAATCAGCCCAATCGCGCGAGTTTTCGCTGCATCCTGATCTGGTATTTTTAATGCATCACTGATACGGATATCCAGTTTACCAGGAGCCTCAGGCCCATAATGGATAAAAAAATGACAATACTCATCAGGAACCATTGCACCATTTTTACAAATATCATCTGCACGTGCATCTGATATTCCATGTGATATTCCGGCAACAAATAGCCCCAGAACCGATATACATAAAGTAAGCCATCGTCTGTTCATAAGTTAAAATTCCTGCACGCCCAAAGTGGTATAAAATTCAGCAATTGGACCTTTATAAATACTGGCATCAAACTTCTTACTCGATCCTAAATTAAGCTGTGCTGCGTCGGTGAACTGCCAGATCGCCCATTTTGTCTGGTTGATTGAACGCGGTGTTTCACTGGCCTGAGCCTGATTAGAGTAATCAGCCAGCCACAGTTTGTGATCTGCAACCTGGGCAAAACTATTTTCCCCACCAACGGCATCTTTCCACCAGGCTCGCGCAGTGTAGATAACCGGTTTACGCCCTAAATCGGCTTCGACCTGTGCGGTAAACGCCTTGATCATCGTTATAATTTCAGCTGGTTTACGCTTTTGCCAACGATCCTTACCCGTTGATGAGTCCACATCCCACTCCACATCCACCGCCGGTGGCATATCCGTTGCGCGTAATCCCCCGTTAGCTTTAATAATTTTAACAAACGTCATCGCCTGCTTGCGTCCCCATGTTTCAGCGTCGTCTGCCGGTGTACCGCTGGAAAGAAAATGATATGCTCCACGGTGTAATTTTATCCCCCGTTCCGTATCCCCGGCCCGTTGCCAGAAACCGGAAAATTCGGGATCGACATAACGCGTTCCTTGACTGGACTTCATATACAGAAACACAGACTTATTTTTTGCCAACAGTTCGATTGGAAAATTCTTACCGTTATGATGGCTGATATCCACTCCAAATAAAGAACTTGGTCGAGGTTGATTTAATACCGAGTCATAAGAGACATCTGTCGGAAATTTAAAGTATTTTTTTACTGCGAACGTGTCATATTCCATTTCACGGGAAAGATCTGATCCCAGGATTTTTACAAATAACTGCTGTCGTGAGAGATCATTAGTTAAGTTTTCCAGTCCTAGTGATGCGGCATCGGGAAGCGGCTCTGCGGCCAGACTAAAAGAAGAATAATGAGAGAGGAATAGAGAGATAACTAACGGAATAGCGGAGGCTTTTTTCATTTTACCACCCCATTTTTAGCTGTGTGTTTATTTTCATATGAAGATGTTTTACAAGTAATGAAATACACTTCACGTTATAAAAAAAGTAAAGCACAGCTTATATTTGGAGTATGTAATACAGCAGGCAAATAAAATTTATGATTAGAGTTTGTACTTAATATAAACTGGAAATTTCACAGTCTCATCTTGAGAGCAATTTTTATAGGGTAAGTTTAAAAAAGAGAGGGATTTTATCGGGGTTGTAAAATCTGGCGCAACTTTTGCGCCAGATGACATCATAATCAATGTTTTACAATATACATAGTCCGGCTATAAGCCACATCTTCCGGGTTATTAATGGGATAACCTTTCAGCCACGGCTTGATTAGCCGTCCATTGGTATATTGATAAATTGGCGCAATCGGTGCTTGCTCCATGAGGATTTTCTCTGCCGTGTTGTAATCGGCGTTGCGTGCTTTAACGGTGTTTTCAGTCGATGCCTGGGCCAGCACTTTGTCGTATGCCGGATTGTTAAAGCGGGAAATATTTCCTGAGTGTGTTGACGTTAACAGTGTCAGGAAGGTTGATGGTTCATTATAATCCCCAACCCACGAGGCGCGGATAACATCAAAATTGCCGGTATTACGACTATCAATATAGGTTTTCCATTCCTGATTTTGCAGTTTGACATCTACGCCAAGATTCTTTTTCCACATCGACGCCACAGCGATAGCAATTTTCTGGTGATTTTCCGAAGTGTTATATAACAGTGTAAGTTTCAACGGTTTCTGTGGGCCATACCCGGCGGCGCTCAACAATGTTTTCGCCTGAGCATTCAGTTCTTCCTGACTCATTTGTTCAAACGGCGAAGGTTCTGGCGTAAATCCGGCAGTAACATCTGGCGTGAAATGCCATGCTGGTTTTTCACCCGTGCCCAGCACTTTTTCCGTCATCAGACGGCGATCAATTGTCATACTTAATGCCAGCCGCACTCGTTGATCTGCCGTCGGTCCTTTTTGCGTGTTAAATGCATAATAATACGTCCCCAACTGTGGCGGCGTGTAAACCTGCCCTGGAATATCCTTCAACAGCTTTTGATACATATTTTTCGGGAAGGATTCAGTGATATCAATATCACCTGCGAGATAGCGTTTAGTGGCAGCAGATTCCTGGTTAATCGGCAAGAAAGTGACTTTTTGCAGCACCGTTTTGGCGTTATCCCAATAATGAGTATTCGGCACAACGACCAGCTTTTCATTAACCACGCGCTCTTTAAGTACATAAGCGCCATTGCCGATCAGATTCCCTGGTTTCGTCCACTCTTTACCACTTTCAACGTTGGCTTTTTGCACCGGGAAGAAAGCAAAGTTAGCCGTTAAATTCACAAACCAGGGCAATGGTTTATCAAGCTGAATTTTCAGGGTATGAGCATCAACAGCGGTGACGCCTAGTTGGTCAGGCGTAGCCTTACCATCAATAATCGCCTGAGCGTTATTGATCCCTGCCAGCGCGGCAAACCAGGCAAACGGAGACAACGTTTTCGGGTTCACCAGACGCTGCCAGCTATAGACAAAATCTTGCGCCGTTACCGGCGTACCATCGGCCCATTTGGCGTTCTCGCGCAGGGTAAAAGTCCAGATACGATTGTCATTACTTTTCCACTGCGTGGCGACACCAGGCACAATCTCCCCTTTCTCGTTTTGATTCACCAGACCTTCAAACAAATCGCGAATGACCTGAATCTCTGGCAAACCCACGGCTTTCGCGGGATCTAACGAAGCTGGCTCATCTTTAATGTGGCGTACCAGCTCTTGCTTCTCTGCCAGTACTGTGCCGCCCGGAACTTCTGCAGCATACGACAGGGAAATGCTGCTGACTAACAGCGCACAACAAGTAACTGAAACAGAGTGCTGCATAAGATACCCTCAAAATGATGTTAAGATTGATGCGTAATTATTTGTTTCTCCTTGAAGAAATGCAAATAACTTCCGGCAAAAAAGTGATAAAGGATCGATAACATATCGTTGTCGAAAAGGATTTGATAATCCGCAAAATTTGCACAACACTGCCTGTAATACTTCTTATATTCGAGACGATTATGACCGTGACCCGCCCGCGCGCCGAACGGGGCGCTTTTCCGCCAGGAACCGAACATTACGGACGTTCTTTATTAGGTGCGCCGTTGATCTGGTTTCCGGCTTCTGCCGCCAGCAGCGAAAGTGGTTTAATCCTGGCTGGCACCCACGGCGACGAAAATTCTTCCGTCGTCACCCTCTCCTGCGCATTACGCACGTTAACACCGTCTCTGCGCCGCCATCATGTCGTGCTCTGTGTGAATCCTGACGGTTGCCAGCTTGGTCTGCGGGCTAATGCCAATGGTGTGGATCTAAACAGAAACTTTCCGGCGGCGAACTGGAAGGAAGGTGAAACGGTGTATCGCTGGAACAGTGCCGCCGAAGAGCGCGACGTGGTCTTGCTGACCGGCGATAAACCCGGCTCCGAACCTGAAACTCAGGCGTTGTGCCAGCTCATTCATCGTATCCACCCCGCCTGGATTGTCTCTTTTCACGATCCTCTGGCTTGTATTGAAGATCCCCGACACAGTGAATTAGGTGAGTGGCTGGCTCAGGCATTTGAATTGCCGCTGGTGACCAGCGTCGGATACGAAACCCCCGGCTCCTTCGGCAGTTGGTGTGCGGATCTGAACCTGCACTGTATTACCGCCGAGTTTCCGCCCATCTCCTCCGATGAAGCCAGTGAAAAGTATCTCTTTGCAATGGCGAATTTACTGCGCTGGCATCCTAAAGATGCAATTCGCCGGTCGTAAACTGTAGCGCCGGCTCCACATCCACCGCCAGCCAGGTCGGTCCATCAAGATCGGCAAAACTGACCTGTGGCACCAATGGTAAAGCGGCACTAATGGCGCGTGAGGTGCACAGCATACAGCCTAACATCAGGCCGAAACCCTGGGCGCGCGCTTCATTCGCCAATGCCAGGGCTTCGGTCAAACCACCCGTTTTATCGAGTTTGATATTAACCATCTCATAGCGCCCTTTCAGCGCCTTCAGATTGCTACGGGTATGACAACTTTCATCAGCACAAATGGGTAACGGATGAATAAAATTCTCCAGCGCCGCATCGTCCTGTGCGGGAAGCGGTTGTTCCAGCATCGCGACGCCTAAATCAGCCAGCAACTGACATCGCGCTGCCAATCCCTCTGCGCGCCAGGATTCATTCGCATCAACAATCAACGTTGCATCGGGTACAGCCGAGCGAATTGCCACCATCCGCTCGCTAATAAGATGGTTATCCAGTTTCACTTTCAGCAATTTCGCCCCTGCTTGCCATAGTGCCACAGCACTGCTGGCCATTTGATCAGGCGTACCGATGACAACCGTCTGTGCAGTGGTAATGGTGTCGGGAAGCGTTATACCGATAAATTCAGCCAGAGTCTGCTGCTGTTTACGTGCACTGAGATCCCACAATGCGCAATCCAGCGCATTACGCGCCGCGCCCGCAGGCAGAATTTTTTGTAATTCTTCACGTGTCAGCCCTTTTTCCAGTTGCGGTACAACACTCATAATTTGCGCCATTACTGAAGCGTCACTTTCACCATAGCGCGGATAGGGAGTGCATTCCCCGGCACCTTTAACGCCATCTTCTTCCAGTTCAACAACTACCACACGCGCTTCACTGCGGCTGCCACGAGCAATTACAAACGGGGTATGTAACGGCCAGGCTTCCTCAAATACCTTTACGGTTCTCATCTTTACTCCTTGTTGCCGCGATGGACTGCGGATTAAGCGCAAATAGCGATTGCTGTGTTATTGACAGTTAGCATAAACTAGGTGTGACGTTAACTATATGTAAACAGGAAAGATAATCATGTCACAAATCGTTCATTTCCAGGGCAACCCGGTTACAGTCGCCAATTCCATCCCGCAAGTGGGTAGCAAAGCGCAGACTTTTACTCTCGTGGCAAAAGATCTGTCTGACGTCACCCTCGGTCAGTTTGCGGGTAAACGCAAAGTGCTGAACATTTTCCCGAGTATTGATACCGGTGTTTGCGCCGCATCAGTACGTAAGTTTAACCAACTGGCGACAGAAATCGACAACACCGTTGTACTGTGTATTTCCGCCGATCTGCCGTTCGCCCAGTCTCGTTTCTGCGGTGCGGAAGGTCTGAACAACGTCATCACCCTTTCCACTTTCCGTAATAGCGAATTTCTGCAAGCTTACGGCGTTGAGATCGCTGAAGGCCCACTGAAAGGTCTGGCTGCGCGCGCAGTTGTCGTAATTGATGAAAATGACAATGTGATTTTCAGCCAGCTGGTGAATGAAATCACCACTGAGCCGGATTACGAAGCAGCTCTGGCGGTACTGAAGGCGTAATTTATTATGCCTGATGGTATTGCGCCATCAGGCATTTTACGTGTTTACTCTTCGCTCTTCTTCTGGCTCAGGCCGTATTCACGCAATTTGTTGGCAATCGCGGTATGTGAAACGCCCAGACGTTTTGCCAGTTTGCGCGTGCTGGGATAATTGCGATAAAGCTGGGTTAACACCGAACGCTCAAATCGACTGGTGATTTCATCCAGCGAACCTTCCATCGCATCTTCACCCACGGCAACGGTTGTCGCGTCATAATCTGGCAGCAAAATGTCTTGTGGACGCAGTTCGTAGCCGTCCAGTTGCGTGAGTGCACGATAGATAGCATTTTTCAACTGCCTCACGTTACCCGGCCAGCCATAACGCGTCAGCACAGTATTCAGATCGGCAGCCAATTTCGGCCGGGGTACTCCCTGCTCGTCAGCAAAGCGGGCGACGAACAATTCGGTTAACGGCATGATATCCTGCGGACAGTCGCGCAGCGGTGGCAGATTCAGCGTCAACACGTTTAGACGATAATAGAGATCTTCCCGAAATACGCCTTTTTGCACCAGCTCAACCAGATTCTTTTGCGTCGCGCAAATCACCCGCACATCGACATGCACTTCGTGATCTTCGCCAACCCGACGGAAAGTGCCGTCATTAAGGAAACGCAGCAATTTAGCCTGCATCCGTGGAGACATCTCACCAATCTCATCCAGCAGCACCGAGCCGCCGTTCGCCTGCTCAAAGAACCCTTTCTTCCCTTCCGGGGCATGTCCAAACAGTTCGCTCTCAACGGCATCTTCCGGGATAGACGCGCAGTTCAGCGCCAGATAAGGTTTACCGGCGCGAGGGCTGGCCTGATGACAGGCATAAGCAAAGAGATCTTTACCTGTACCAGTGTCACCCGTGATCAGCAGTGGCGCGCTTAACATCGCCAGTTTCTGCGCCTGCTCGACAACGTGTTTCATTTTCGGGCTAACGGCGACAATCTGACTAAAGGCGCTGACATCCTGCGCAGCCACATTTTGCAACTGACGCCCCATACGAATCGTCGAGCGCAGCATCACTACCGCACCGGTCAGGACGTGTTGGTCGTGTTCATCCTGCAAATAAACCGGTGTTATCTCCATCAAGAAATTTTGCCCGTTAATCACCACATGTTCGTTATGCGAATCCTGCGGGTCACTCTCCAGCCAGCGTAAAAAATTAAATCCGTTAATCAATTGCGCAGCGGTATGATTGCGTAAACGATCAAGTTTTTGACCAAATAGCTGACAGCTCGCCGGATTCGCCATATCCACTTTGCTTTTCATATCGACAGAAAGCACGGGTTCAGGCAACGCCTCAAGCAATGCGCTCAACGCCAGATGTTCGCGCTCGGAAGGCATCCATGACACAGTGCGCACATCGGTAACACCTGCAATACGGCGAATTTCCGCCATCAGGCTGCTGAAACTGTCAAAATCCAGTTCGGCAAAATTGAGGTAAATCCGCCCGATTGGGTCAATCTCAATACCGCGTAAATCGATGCCTCTTAGAACCAGTAGATCGAGTAATTCGCGGGTCAGACCGAGTCGGTCTTCACAAAAGACTTCCAGACGCATGGGAACCTTCACCTGAGAAAAGAACAATTAATATGATGATATGACACTATTCGAGTGGCAGGAAGATTTCTGTCAACAAAGATTGACACAAAGACGGATTATCGGGCACTTCGGCGTAAAGATATCCGATCAGCACCCGATATTGCGTTATTATTCGCTGGTCGTTTTGCCTTTTTGCAGCGTCTCCTTTACCTGACCGATAAGCTGGCGACGAAAATCTCCCAGGCGAGGTTTGTCATCGTCGATCCACGGCAACGGACGGCAAAGTTCCATAGCTTTTATTCCCAGTCGCGCGGTCAGGAGTCCGGCGCCAATCCCCTGGGCAGCACGTGTCGACAAACGAGCGGCGAGATCTTGTGACATCCAGTCCATCCCCACTTCGCGCACCAGTTCGCTGGCACCGGCAAAAGCGATATTCAGCAATACCAGTTTGAACAGGCGCAAACGGCTGTAATAACCCAGTTCAATGCCATAGAGCGTGGCGATACGATTAATCAACCGCAGATTGCGCCAGGCAATAAATGCCATATCCACCAGCGCCAGCGGGCTGACAGCAATCATCAGGGTAGATTCTGCCGCCGAACGGCTGATTTCTCTACGCGCCTGCGCATCCAGCACTGGCTGAACCAGATGTGCGTACAGACTGACGACTTCACGATCGTTCTGCGTTTCATGGATTGAGGCATACCAGCGTTGCAGCGCCGGATGCGACTGATCGATGCCGGCCTGCTGTGCCAGTTTCTCGCAAAATACGCGCCCCTTACCCGTGCCGTGACTATGCAACAAATCGCGCGCTTCATCGCGTTCGTGCGCACGCTGGCGCAAGCGCCATAAGCGCCGCCACTCTGTTGCCACAGAGCCAACGCCAGCCCCGATAATCAATGCACCAGCCGCACAACCGCCCAGCGCCACCCAGTCCTGAGTTTGCCAGGCATTAATCGTCCACTGCACACCCTGACCAACAACGCTCACACCAAACAGCGCCAGCCCGCCTATGACCATTTTGCGCCACAAACTGCGCTTCGGACGCAGCGCCGCATCCATTACCGCTTCGACTTGCCCATCTTCTTCCGGCGCTTCGTCGAGCGTCGCCGGGGCAAAATTTTGCGCCTGATTTTCATCAAAGGTCTGCTGCGCCTTAAATTTAGGGTTCTGATCGACCTCCAGCGGACCGTCGAAATCAATACGTGGTTTTAACGGTTCGGTCATCGCAATTTATCTCCTATTAAAAATTCCAGCGCGGCATCAAGGCGAATATGCGGCAGCGGTTTATCGACATCCATCACCTGCGGGCGAAACGCTTCAAACTGGAAGCCTTGTTTATCCCAGAACGCCTGACTGGGCAAACGTGCGGGAACTTCACCTGGGTAAACGGTAAGCGGTGCGCCATCGCTCAGTCGATTACCGCGCAGAGCCGGGATTTTCTCACCGTTGACGTCGATGATGCCGCTGGTGGTCGCCTGTACTGAGGCCAGCCCCAGGCAGTCCATGCTGATCCCTTCAAATGCCGCATTTTGCCAGGCATCCTGAATTAGTTGTTGCAGTAATGAAACCATATTGGCGTGCTGATCGATGGTCACATGGTCCGCTTTAGTCGCGGCAAACAGCAATTTGTCGATAACTGGCGAGAATAAGCGCCGGAAAAGTGTACGTTGCCCGTAGTGGAAACTTTGCATCAACTGCGTCAGCGCCAGACGCATGTCATTAAACGCCTGCGGCCCACTGTTCAGCGGTTGCAGGCAATCCACCAGCACAATCTGGCGGTCAAAGCGCAGAAAGTGGTTTTTATAGAACCCCTTCACCACTTTCTCGCAGTAATAATTAAACCGCTCGCGCAGCATTCCGGCGTTGGTATGCTTATCGGCCTGTGCCAGTTTAGACTCGCCCCAGGCATCGACATCCGGCCACGGGAAGAATTGCAGCGCGGGCGCGCCTGCCATATCCCCCGGCAGAACAAAGCGGCCTGGCTGGATAAAGTGCAGCCCCTGCTGTTTGCAGTGGTGAAGATAATCGGTCCACGCGGCGGCGATATCAGCAAGACGGTTTTCGTCGGCAGGCGCTAACGGATCAAGCCCTTCGCACATCATCCGCCATTTTGCCGACCACTCGCCGCGCTGACCATTAAGCAAGCCCGTCATCTGCCGTGACCAGCTTAAATAGTCCTGCGCCAGCATTGGCAGATCGAGTAGCCACTCGCCGGGATAATCCACAATCTCCAGATACAGCGTGGAGGTGTCTTTGAAGTGACGCAGTAGCGAATCGTTCGATTTATAACGCAATGCCAGGCGGATTTCACTGACGCCACGCGTTGGCGTCGGCCAGGCGGGAGGATCGCCGTACAGCTGCGCTAACCCTTCGTCGTAGGTAAAACGCGGAATGCCAAAATCGCGCTGTGGAATACGCTTCACACCCAGCAGGCGCTCTTCACGCACAGCGCTTAACAGCGGCAAGCGTGCTCCTGCATGAATATTGAGCAACTGATTGACCATCGCGGTGATAAACGCCGTTTTGCCGCTGCGGCTAAGTCCGGTTACCGCCAGTCGCAGGTGCCTGTCGACGCCACGATTCACCAGCGCGTTAAGTTCATTTTTGAGTCGCTTCATTGCTGTCCTGTGCCAGAAAGCTGTAGAAAGGATGAGATGCTGGAGATAATAATGTGGGTTAATTTTGATTTATCAAATGAATAAGCGGCGTTATTTACACCGCTCAATAAGTAATTTGTTAACCTTTGACCTTCGGCATCGCAATGTCTTTAAGACCACCGGCGTTCTCAACGTGGGTATATCCCATTTCGTTGAGGATCTCTTTTGCCTGCCCGGACTGGCGTCCGGCGTTGCAATACACTTTAACGGTGTCGTTTTTATCCGGAACGGCGGTGGCAATGCGCTCTTTCACTTCCTTCAGAGGAATATTGATGGCTCCCTGAACGTGTTCTTGCTGATACTGTTCTGGAATGCGAACATCGATCCAGTGTTCAGCGGCAAAAACAGGCAGTGAAAACACCAGCGTCAGCGCAAGTAAGCCTTTTTTAAACATGTAAGCGTCCTTCTATGAATGAAAATTGCCATCCATTATACGCCTGAGATTTAACAATTTTTGCGAAACTCCCCTCACCTTTTATAACGCTGCGCCAGTTTATTGGCAGCCCGACTTAACAGCGGTTCCAGCGCCACAGCCAGCAACATTTTCAGCGGGCGGCGAGCAACAGATTTTATCGCCCAGCCAGCCACGCCCGCCGGGCCGTAGCGCAGTGCGGTAAGAAGAACCAGCTTGCCTGCTAATTTAAAACCAGGCTTCACCTTTTGCCCGGCCTGTTGCCAGCGAATATTCATAACTTTCCTCACAATTGACGGAAACGGCTACGCAGCGTGAAGGTATCGGAAGTGACATAACGTTCCATCTCGCGTAAACGCGTTTCACTGGCCGCCAGTTCACGGTCGACTTCATCCAGCAATTCGCTGCTGGAAGGTTGTTGTTCACCATACGCCATGTTGTCCGGCATCGGGTCAAGGGCAAATGACAAAATGATGTAAGCAACCAGGGTAAATAGCGCCAGGCCGAAGAAAATCGACAGCACCACGAGGATACGCACCAGTTTTACCGGTACATCAAAATAATTAGCAATCCCCGCGCAGACGCCGCGCACCATGCCCTGTTGTGGAATACGCCATAATTTTTTATTGAGATTAATGCCCGCCATTAGCGATCCCTCCAGTTCGGATGTTCTGCATCAAGAATGGATTCCAGCGCCTGAATACGCTCGCGCATCCGTTTTGCTTCATCAGCCAGTTGCGCTAATCGCTGCTGTTCGCTTTGCGACAATTCACCGCGACTGGAGCGGTTGCTGTAATGCAGCCATAACCAGATAGGTAAAACAAACAGCACAAAAATGGTTAACGGAATAGCCAGAAATAGCGCGCTCATAAGTACTCCTTAAAGAATGAGCGGCGGCGCGTTCAGACGCCGCCTTGGTGTTATTATTGATTATCTTGCTTCATTTTGGTTTTTAATTGTGCCAGTTGCTCACTGATTGCATCATCGGCTTTCAGTTCGGCAAACTGATCGTCCAGCGATTTTTGTTTGCCGAAGCTGTGGCTTTCTGCTTCCGCTTCCATCTGGTCGATACGACGCTCGAAAGATTCGAAACGCGCCATTGCTTCATCCAGTTTGCCACTGTCCAGTTGACGACGCACGTCACGCGACGAGTTTGCAGCCTGATGACGCAACATCAATGCCTGCTGGCGAGCGCGAGTTTCGCTCAATTTGTTTTCCAGCTCGCCAATCTCTTTCTTCATACGCTCCAGCGTATCGTCCACCAGCGTCACTTCATGTTCCAGGCTCTTAATCAGATCGGTCAGTTTCTGTTTTTCAATTAGTGCCGCACGCGCCAGATCTTCTCTCTCTTTCAGCAGCGCCAGTTCGGCTTTTTCCTGCCACTCAACTTCACGCGCCGACGCTTGTTCAATACGGCGAGTCAGCTGTTTCTTTTCCGCCAACGCACGCGCCGAGGTAGAACGCACTTCAACTAATGTATCTTCCATTTCCTGGATCATCAGACGCACCAGTTTCTGCGGATCTTCCGCTTTCTCTAACAGAGCGTTGATGTTGGCATTCACGATGTCGGCAAAGCGAGAAAAAATACCCATAATGTTGTCCTCTTGATTTCTTCGTTCAGGATTGTCCTGCTGAACTGTTAATACAATTTGCGTGCCAATTTTTTATCTTTTTGATTTATAAAGATCTGATTGAAGATTCAACAGCAACATGCCAGGATGAATTAGCGAATTACACTAACAAGTGGCGAATTTCATCATGGCAGAATACAAAGATAACTTACTCGGTGAGGCGAACAGCTTTCTTGAAGTGCTGGAACAGGTTTCGCATCTCGCGCCGCTGGACAAACCAGTTTTGATTATTGGCGAGCGCGGCACCGGTAAAGAGCTGATCGCCAGCCGTTTGCATTATCTCTCCTCCCGCTGGCAAGGGCCGTTTATTTCCCTTAACTGCGCGGCGTTAAATGAAAATCTGCTGGATTCCGAGTTGTTCGGGCACGAGGCGGGCGCGTTTACCGGAGCGCAAAAACGCCATCCGGGACGATTTGAACGTGCCGACGGCGGAACGCTGTTTCTTGATGAACTCGCTACGGCACCAATGATGGTGCAGGAAAAATTATTACGCGTAATTGAGTACGGTGAACTGGAACGCGTTGGCGGCAGCCAGCCATTACAGGTCAATGTGCGGCTGGTATGTGCGACAAATGCCGATCTTCCGGCGATGGTCGATGAAGGCACTTTTCGCGCCGACCTGCTGGACCGCCTGGCTTTCGACGTGGTGCAACTGCCGCCCCTGCGCGAGCGTGAAGGCGACATTATGCTGATGGCGGAACACTTTGCCATCCAGATGTGTCGGGAAATCAAGCTGCCTCTGTTCCCGGGTTTTACCGAGCGCGCCAGAGAAACGTTACTGAGCTATCGCTGGCCGGGAAATATCCGTGAATTGAAAAACGTGGTGGAACGTTCGGTGTATCGCCACGGCAACAGCGATTATCCGCTTGATGAGATCATTATTGATCCCTTTAAACGGCGTCCGCCTGAAGACGCTATCGCCGTTTCAGAAACCACCTCTCTTCCGGCATTGCCGCTGGATTTACGTGAGTTTCAGATGCAGCAGGAAAAAGAGTTGCTGCAACTCAGTTTGCAACAGGGGAAATATAACCAGAAGCGCGCAGCTGAGTTGCTGGGGTTAACCTATCATCAGTTCCGCGCATTGCTTAAAAAGCACCAGATTTAGCGGAGTTGGGCAATGTAGCTTGCCGGATAAGGCGATCAAACCTACAAAATCAAGACGCCGTTTGCAGGCCTGATAAACGCAGCGCATCAGGCATTATTGCGTTGGCCTCCGCTTCTGCGTATTAATCCCTCAGCGCATCCTGCAAAATTTTCATGGCCGCATCGAACTGCGTATCCGGGATGGTCAGCGGATACAGGAAACGAATCACGTTACCGTAGGTGCCGCAGGTCAGCAGTAACAGCCCCTGCGCCAGCGCGCGTTGCTGGATTTTCTGCGCAATCGCCGCCGACGGCTCGCCCGTTTGCGGGTCGTTAAACTCTGCCGCAATCATTGACCCCAGACCGCGTACCGCAGCAATTGCCGGAACGCTTTCTTTAGCCTCAATCAGCGTTTGCGTCAGGCGCAGACCAAGTTGATTCGCACGGTCGCAAAGGGATTCTTTGTCGATAATGTTGAGCACTGCGTGCGCGGCAGCCACCGCCAGCGGGTTCCCAGCGTAGGTGCCACCAAGCCCGCCCGGCGCTGGCGCGTCCATAATGCTGGCGTTACCGACCACACCCGAAAGCGGCATCCCACCCGCGAGGCTTTTCGCCATCGTCATTAAATCGGGCTTGTCAGCATAATGATCCATGGCAAACAGTTTACCGGTACGCGCAAAACCGCTTTGCACTTCATCAGCAATCATCACAATGCCGTGCTCATCGCACAGGCGGCGAATGGCAGAAACCAACTCTTTTGGCGCCACGTTGAAACCGCCCTCGCCCTGCACCGGTTCGAAAATAATCGCCGCGACTTGTTTCGCTTCGATGTCTGATTTAAACAAGCGTTCGATGGCGTCGAGGGAATCTTGCGTCGAAACGCTATGCAAATCTGACGGATACGGCACGTGATAAACCGAACCGGGGAACGGGCCAAAGCCAATTTTGTACGGTGCGACTTTTCCGGTTAACGCCATGGTCATATACGTGCGACCGTGGAAGCCGCCGCTAAACGCAATCACGCCAGGGCGTCCGGTATGGGCGCGAGCAATTTTCACCGCGTTTTCCACCGCTTCCGCGCCGGTAGTGAAGAACGCGGTTTTGGCCTGCCCGCTCACCGGAGCAAGGGCGTTGATTTTCTCCGCCAGGGTGACGTAGCTTTCGTATGGCACAATCTGGTACGCCGTGTGGGTAAACTGTTGCAGTTGCTGTTCCACCGCTGCCACCAGTTCAGGATGGCGATGTCCGGTGTTCAGCACCGCAATGCCTGCTGCGAAATCGATGTACTCGTTGCCCTCAACATCCTTCAGCGTGGCGTTTTCTGCCGACTGGGCGAAGAAGTTACACATTACGCCAACCCCGCGCGGAGTGGCAGAGAGACGACGCTGATGGAATTCATTGTTGCTCATGTTTCACACCTTTTGACTCTTCACTGTTAATCGGAAATTAAACGCCCAGACGATCGCGCAGGCTGTAATAGGCTGCGCCCATCGCGGTAAACGGCACGCGCAGCGTGCGCCCGCCGGGGAACGGGTAATGCGGCAGATTGGCGAACGCGTCGAAACGCTCGGCATCTCCGCGAAGCAGTTCAGCAATTAAACGCCCGGCGAGATGGGTACAGGTCACGCCGTGGCCGCTGTAGCCCTGCATGTAGTAAATGTTTTTATCGAGGCGGCCAAACTGTGGCATACGCGACAGGGTCAGCAGGAAGTTGCCCGTCCAGCGGTAATCAATTTTCACTCCCTGCAACTGCGGGAAGGTTTTCAGCAGTTTCGGCACCACAAGGCGCTCAACGTCATCCGGGTCACGCGCACCGTACACCACGCCGCCGCCGTACAGCAGGCGGTTGTCAGCAGTGAGACGATAGTAATCAAGCAGATAGTTACAGTCTTCGACACAGTAGTTTTTCGGGATCAGCGAACGGGCTAAATCATCGGAAAGCCGCTCGGTGGTGATTACCTGCGTGCCGCACGGCATACTGCGCTTCGCCAGTTCCGGCTCCACTTTATCGCCCAGATACGCATTCCCGGCGACAATCACATACTTCGCCGTCACCTGGCCTTTAGCAGTGCGCACAACGGCTGGCGTGGTGTGCTGGATCTGCGTCACCGCAGAAAGCTCATACACGCGTCCGCCGTTCAGACGAATTGCGTCCGCTTCGCCAATGGCGAGGTTCAGCGGGTGAATATGCCCACCGCTGTGATCCAGCAGCGCACCGGTGTAGCGATCGCTGGCAACTTCGCGGCGAATGGCACTGGCGTCCAGCAGTTCCAGTTGTTTATTACCGTAGCGTTCCCAGTTCTCTTTCTGCTCTTCGAGCGTGGCGAGCTGTTTATCATTCATCGCTACAAACAAGCCGCCGGGGCGGTAATCGCAGTCAATCTGATAACGTTTGATACGTTCGCGGATGATCTCTCCGCCTTCGAACATCATGCTGCCGAGCATACGGGCGGTGTCCATGCCGTAGCTTTTTTCAATAACGTCGATGTCACGGCTGTAGGAGTTCACAAGCTGGCCGCCGTTGCGTCCGCTGGCGCCAAAACCAATGCGTGAGGCTTCCAGCACCACCACATCAAAGCCCGCTTCCGCCAGATGCAGCGCGGAGGAAAGCCCGGTATAGCCGCCGCCGACCACGCAAACATCACAGGTGATTGACTCATTCAGCGTGTCGAAAGGCGCATATTTATTCGCACTGGCGGCGTAATAACTACTGGTATGTTCGGTCATTTCAGGCCTCCAGGCTTATCCAGATGGTTTTCAGTTCGGTGAATTTTTCAAGGGCGTGCAGGGATTTATCGCGACCGTTGCCGCTCTGCTTATAACCGCCAAACGGTACGGTCATATCGCCATCGTTGTAGTTATTGACGAAGACGGAGCCGGCTTTCAGGCGGCGGCTCATGCGGTGTGCGCGGGAGAGATCGCGCGTCCATACCGCCGCACCGAGGCCGTACTGGCTGTCGTTGGCAAGCTGTAGCGCCTGGTCTTCTGATGTGAAACGCGTAACCACCAGCACTGGGCCGAAAATCTCTTCGCGACTTAAGGACGCATTCGGGTCCACATCCACAAAGATGGTCGGGCCGATGGCCGCAGCCAGTTCAGCGTTGCGACCATCCAGCAGCAGTTGCCCTTTGCCTTCACGAATAAAGGTGTGTACCGAGTCAGCGTGAGCACAGTCGATTAACGTGCCCATCGTGGTTGCAGGATCAAGCGGATGCCCTGGCTGCCAGTTTTGCGCCTGCTGTTTTAACAGGGCTAAGAATTCATCGGCGATACTCTCTTCCAGCAATAAACGGGTTCCGGCGATGCACACCTGGCCCTGGTTGTAGAAGATACCTGCGGCTGTCGCGCTCGCCGCTTTTTGCAAATCCGGGCAGTCGGCGAAAACGATGTTGGCGCTTTTACCACCTGCTTCCAGCCAGACGCGTTTCATGTTGCTGTCGCCTGCGTCTTTCAGCAGTTGTTTCCCGGTGCGGGTTGAACCAGTAAAGGCGATGGCATCGATATCGTTATGACGCGACAGCGCCTGCCCGGCTTCATGACCAAAACCAGTTACCACGTTCAACACGCCATCCGGCAGACCGGCTTCTTTCGCCAGCCCGGCAAGGCGAATCGCACTGAGCGGCGATTTTTCGGACGGTTTCAGGACAACACTGTTACCTGCTGCCAGCGCCGGGCCGAGTTTCCAGCAGGTCAGCAGCAGCGGGAAGTTCCACGGTACAATGGCGGCAATTACGCCGACCGGTTCGCGCACAATCATCGCCAGCTCATGGCAACTGGTGGTAGCGACTTCGCCGTAAACTTTATCGATAGCTTCGGCGTACCAGCGAATGGCGCGCGCCGCGCCGGGAATATCATCACGCAGGCTGTGACGAATCGGTTTACCGGTGTCGAGGGTTTCCAGCAGCGCCAGTTCTTCCGCGTTGGCTTCCATTAAATCGGCGAGTTTATTCAGTACCACTTTGCGTTTAGCCGGAGAAGAGAGCGACCAGTCGCCGCGTTCAAATACGTTGCGTGCCGCGCTCACCGCGCGGTCAATATCGGCGCTTTTACCGCGCGCAATATTCGCCAGCGGTGCCTGGGTGACCGGATCAATAGTTTCAAAGGTTTCGTTTTCCGCCGCAGCGGTATATTCACCGTTAATAAATAAGCGGGTTTCAATGGCGAGACTTAACGCTTTATCCTGCCAGTAAGCCAGATGATGAAAATTCATTATGACTCCTGTTTCACGTCTATCAGATATATGCAGTTTGTGAACGTCAGGGCGCAGAGATCCCCGGGCCGTATGCCCGTTTATTTCTGGCGACATTCTTTATAGATTGCCGGGCGCATTGCGCTTACCCGGCTTACAGAACAAAAAGATTAAAACGTGGTGGGGGTATGGGCGCTGATAATCCGGCAAATACCTGCCGACGTATTGCTGAAACTGTGCGGGATGCCGGTATTAATGGCATAACTTTGCCCCGCGACGAGGTGATAATCCTGTCCATTAATGGTCAGAACAATTTCACCTTCCAGTACAGTGCCTATTTCCTCACCCTGATGCTTAATTCTTTCCCCAGTGGTTGTGCCCGGCTGGTACGTTTCAAAGATCATCGCCAACGTGCGATTCGGGTTACCGTTATGCACCAGCTTCATTGACACACCCTGACTGCCCATTTCAATTAAGTCGTCCTGATTAATGACGACCTGCGGCTCATCAGGTTTCTCCGGCTCGGAAAAGAATTCCGAGAGTGACAGTCCATACACTTTCAGCAGCTTTTGCAGCGTACTGATGGCAGGGCTGACTTTATCCTGTTCTATCGTACTTATAGCACTGTGAGTCAGCCCGGAGAGTTCGGCGGCACGACGTTGTGAAAGCCCCTGCTGCTGGCGGATTTCCGACAAGCGTTTTCCTGGCGCCAGTCCCTCATCACTCATATTTGCATTTCCTTAACTGTAGTGGTCAGAGTCGCTGTTTTTCAGCGATATGGTTCTGACAAGCGGTGATAAAGCCCTCGAACAATATACGCGAAAGCGCATACTCGCTACTGTTCCATTCCGGGAGCCACTGTACGCCCAGCGCGAAAGGATGATTGATGACGCTAACCGCCTCAACTAAGCCATCCGGCGAGCGAGCTTCCACACGTAACCGTGGGCTAACAACCTTCGCCCCTTGTCCATGCAGAGAGTTTACCCAAAAGTTGCTACATTCAGGTAACAACGCAGACAGTAATCCCCCCTCTTCAACCTGAACTTCATGCGACGGCGCATATTGCTGCTCCACCGGCAGTTCGGGATCTTCCCGATGTTCCAGTAGCTCAGGCTGTTCGCACAACTTGCGATGCAACGAGCCACCTGTTGCCACCACCATTTCCTGTAACCCCCGGCAGATGGCGAAAATGGGGATGCGCCTTTCGAGTGCGGCGTTAATTAACGCCATGCTCAGAAGATCACGCCCGGGATCGGCGTCAGGCTCATCGCCGTTTTCACCATATAGGTGCGGCTGCACATTGCTGGGGCTACCAGGAAGATAAATACCGTCAAGTTTCGGCAGAAGTTGTTCAAGTAAGGACGGTTCCGCCAGCGCATGGGGCAGCGCAATCGGCAACCCCCCCGCGTGAATGATGGCATTCAGGTACTTTTCTTGCAGAGTCTGGGTCTCATGACCCTTAAGCCTGTTCCTGCACATTACGACACCGATAACAGGATTGTTCATTATATTTTCCATGCTCAATCTCACAAAGTGGACTAAATTATCGCCATTACTGCGGTTTAAATGACCTTTCTGTTCAATATTTTTTCAATCTAGCAGTGAGTTTTCTTTTTTGCAAACTCAATTTAACATTTGACAAACATTTAGTTTGCATACAGATTCGAAGAGTGGTCATTATATTTTACGCTCTGATAACGAGTGGAAAACAAAACCAAAGGCGAAGAATCATGGAAACCAATATCGTTGAAGTAGAGAACTTTGTTCAGCAGTCAGAAGAGAGGCGGGGTAGCGCCTTTACGCAGGAAGTGAAACGCTACCTGGAACGCTACCCTAATACGCAATATGTTGATGTTTTACTTACCGATCTTAATGGCTGTTTTCGTGGAAAACGCGTCCCCTTCTCCAGCCTGAAAAAACTGGAGAAAGGATGCTACTTCCCGGCTTCGGTGTTTGCGATGGATATTCTGGGCAATGTGGTAGAAGAAGCTGGGCTAGGACAAGAAATGGGCGAACCCGATCGTACCTGTGTCCCCATTCTCGGTTCTTTGACCCCTTCCGCTGCCGATCCTGAGTTTATTGGTCAAATGCTTCTGACCATGGTCGATGAAGATGGCGCTCCCTTTGACGTTGAGCCGAGGAATGTACTCAACCGCCTGTGGCAACAGCTACGCCAGCGCGGATTGTTCCCGGTCGTAGCGGTAGAGCTGGAGTTCTATTTACTGGATCGCCAGCGCGACGCCGAAGGGTATCTGCAACCGCCCTGCGCGCCAGGCACCGATGACCGCAATACCCAAAGCCAGGTCTACTCTGTCGATAACCTCAACCACTTCGCCGATGTGCTCAATGATATTGATGAACTGGCGCAATTACAGTTGATTCCGGCAGATGGTGCGGTCGCCGAGGCTTCGCCAGGTCAGTTTGAAATCAACCTCTACCATACCGATAACGTGCTGGAAGCCTGCGATGATGCATTAGCCCTTAAACGCCTGGTGCGCTTGATGGCGGAAAAGCATAAGATGCACGCCACTTTTATGGCGAAGCCGTATGAAGAGCACGCGGGCAGCGGGATGCATATCCATATCAGTATGCAAAATAATCGTGGCGAGAACGTGCTGTCTGACGCGGAAGGCGAAGATTCGCCGCTACTGAAAAAGATGCTCGCCGGGATGATCGACCTGATGCCGTCATCAATGGCATTGCTGGCGCCGAACGTGAACTCATATCGCCGCTTCCAGCCAGGCATGTATGTGCCGACGCAGGCATCGTGGGGTCATAACAACCGAACCGTTGCCCTGCGTATTCCGTGCGGCGATCGCCATAACCACCGCGTGGAGTATCGCGTGGCGGGTGCCGATGCCAACCCGTATCTGGTGATGGCGGCGATTTTCGCCGGTATTCTGCACGGTCTTGATAACGAGCTGCCGTTGCAGGAAGAAGTCGAAGGTAACGGGCTGGAACAGGAAGGATTACCCTTCCCGATTCGCCAGAGCGATGCCCTGTGGGAGTTTATCGAAAACGATCACCTGCGCCACTATTTAGGCGAGCGTTTCTGTCATGTGTATCACGCCTGTAAAAATGATGAGCTGTTGCAGTTTGAGCGCCTCATCACAGAAACAGAAATTGAGTGGATGTTGAAAAACGCGTAGTGCCCCCTTGCGGGGGTTGTCTCATCGGCCTGAGCGGAGCCAGGCCTGACATTTGCTGGTAATCCAGACATTTCCCGGATGTCGCGTTATGGAGCGCAGGCGGCAACGGGCTTCCGTTAACGATTAAGACTGTGACGAGGAAATGAGATGATGCCGATGATGAAATTCCCGCATGGCGAGGGAGGCTGCGTATGCGCTCCCCCTGCGACTGACCGGACTCCGCCCCCTTTGCTTCCCCTGCTAAACAGGTTTGATTTCAGGTCGACGCGACCGCAAACCCGATTACGCAGTGGAGGCAGCGATTATGGCTATTAATTCACCGCTGGACATTACTACACAACCGGGCAAAACCCGCCTGCGAAAATCACTGAAATTGTGGCAGGTGGTGATGATGGGTCTGGCCTATCTCACACCGATGACCGTGTTCGATACTTTTGGCATTGTGTCCGGCATTAGCGACGGTCACGTTCCGGCATCCTACCTGCTGGCGCTGGCAGGCGTGCTGTTTACCGCGATCAGCTACGGCAAGCTAGTTCGCCAGTTCCCGGAAGCTGGCTCGGCCTATACCTACGCACAAAAGTCGATTAACCCGCATGTCGGCTTTATGGTCGGTTGGTCATCGCTGCTGGATTATCTCTTTTTGCCGATGATCAACGTCTTGTTGGCGAAAATCTATCTCTCCGCCCTCTTCCCGGAAGTGCCGCCGTGGGTGTGGGTGGTAACCTTCGTCGCCATTTTAACCGCCGCGAATCTGAAGAGCGTCAACCTGGTCGCCAACTTCAATACCCTGTTTGTACTGGTACAAATCTCCATCATGGTGGTGTTTATCTTCCTGGTGGTTCAGGGGCTACATAAAGGTGAAGGCGTCGGCACCGTCTGGTCGCTACAACCGTTTATTAGCGAGAACGCGCATCTGATTCCGATTATTACCGGGGCGACGATAGTCTGCTTCTCGTTCCTCGGTTTTGATGCGGTGACCACGCTTTCGGAAGAGACGCCGGACGCCGCACGCGTGATCCCGAAAGCCATCTTCCTGACGGCGGTTTACGGTGGCGTTATCTTTATCGCCGCATCGTTCTTTATGCAACTGTTCTTCCCGGATATCAGCCGCTTTAAAGACCCGGATGCCGCACTGCCGGAAATTGCACTGTACGTCGGCGGCAAGCTGTTCCAGTCGATTTTCCTTTGCACCACGTTTGTGAACACGTTAGCGTCTGGCCTGGCTTCACATGCCAGCGTCTCGCGTCTGCTGTATGTGATGGGCCGCGACAATGTGTTCCCGGAACGCGTGTTTGGCTATGTTCACCCGAAATGGCGCACCCCGGCGCTGAACGTCATTATGGTAGGAATTGTGGCATTGTCGGCGCTGTTCTTTGATTTAGTCACCGCCACGGCGTTGATTAATTTCGGCGCACTGGTGGCGTTTACCTTCGTTAATTTGTCTGTGTTTAATCACTTCTGGCGACGCAAAGGGATGAATAAAAGCTGGAAGGAACACTTCCACTATTTATTAATGCCGCTGGTTGGCGCTCTGACGGTGGGCGTGTTGTGGGTTAACCTCGAGTCAACGTCACTGACGCTCGGTCTGGTATGGGCCTCATTAGGCGGCGCATATTTGTGGTATCTGATCCGCCGTTATCGCAAAGTGCCGCTGTACGAAGGCGACAGAACGCCGGTGAGCGAAACGTAATACGTAGGATGCGCGGCGCATTGTCCTGCCGGGGGCAATGCGCCGCGCCATTATCTATAAAAAGATGTATGACCCGGATCACGAGTGCTATCATCCGCCCTTATGCTTAACGCATTAACCCCAGGGCAAAAAATGAACCACGATATCCAACTGAAATATTTTGATATTGCCGATGAGTACGCGACCGAATGCGCAGAACCTGTCGCAGAAGCTGAACGCACGCCACTAGCTCACTACTTCCAGTTACTGCTCACCCGTTTGATGAATAATGAAGAGATCAGCGAAGCAGCCCAGCATGAAATGGCCGCTGAAGCGGGGATTAATCCCGCACGCATTGATGAGATCGCAGAGTTTTTGAATCAATGGGGTAATGAGTAATCCTTTAATTGCAGATGCCCGGCCAGTATCGCAGACCGGATAAGGCGTTCATGCCGCATCCGGCTAAAAATGACATGAACCCAGCTTTAATGGGTTTCTCACGATCGCGCCACGCTGTTCCTCGCTAAGTAGTTCTGTGAGTTATAGTTATAGAGAAATCACGGGTACGAATGTTGAACAGATGGCGACGCCACATGTGCAACAACCAACCATACTGCCCTCATTGCGACCCCTGAACACAAACGGTAATGGCAAATGTCATTAAATATTAGTAAGATAGCCTCTTTACATAAAATCCCTTAATATTATGCGCCAGGTATTATCGTCTCTTTTGGTGATTGCTGGACTTGTGAGTGGTCAGGCAATCGCCGCGCCTGAACCCACCCCGCACGCTGATATCCGCGACAGCGGTTTTGTCTATTGCGTCAGCGGGCAGGTCAACACCTTTAACCCATCCAAAGCGAGCAGTGGGTTAATTGTCGATACCCTTGCCGCCCAGTTTTATGATCGACTACTGGATGTCGATCCCTATACTTATCGTCTGATGCCGGAGCTTGCCGAAAGCTGGGAAGTGCTCGACAACGGCGCAACCTATCGCTTCCACCTGCGTCACGATGTTCCGTTTCAAAAAACCGACTGGTTTACGCCTACTCGCAAAATGAATGCTGATGATGTGGTGTTTACCTTCCAGCGAATTTTTGACCGTAACAACCCGTGGCATAACGTCAACGGTAGCAACTTCCCCTATTTCGACAGCCTGCAATTTGCTGATAACGTGAAAAGCGTCCGTAAACTGGATAATCACACCGTTGAGTTCCGTCTCGCCCAGCCGGATGCTTCCTTTTTATGGCACCTGGCGACCCATTATGCGTCGGTAATGTCTGCCGAATATGCGCAGAAATTAGAGAAAGAAGATCGTCAGGAACAACTCGACCGCCAACCCGTAGGCACCGGACCGTATAAACTGTCGGAAAATCGCACGGGACAATATATTCGCTTACAACGTCATGATGAGTTCTGGCGAGGCAAACCGTTGATGCCACAGGTGGTGGTGGATTTAGGTTCTGGTGGCACCGGACGTCTGTCGAAACTCTTGACCGGTGAATGTGACGTTCTGGCCTGGCCTGCTGCCAGCCAACTGTCTATTTTGCGCGACGACCCGCGTTTGCGTTTAACGCTGCGTCCGGGGATGAACGTCGCCTATCTGGCGTTTAACACTGCCAAACCACCGCTGAATAATCCGGCAGTACGTCATGCGCTGGCACTGGCGATTAATAACCAGCGCCTGATGCAATCTATCTATTACGGTACGGCTGAAACGGCGGCCTCTATTTTACCGCGCGCCTCGTGGGCTTATGACAACGAGTCTAAAATTACCGAATACAATCCGGCGAAATCACGCGAACAGTTGAAGGCGTTGGGGCTGGAAAATTTAACGCTGAAACTGTGGGTGCCAACACGCTCGCAAGCGTGGAACCCCAGTCCGCTGAAAACTGCCGAACTGATTCAGGCGGATATGGCGCAGGTCGGCGTGAAAGTGGTGATTGTGCCGGTAGAAGGTCGTTTTCAGGAGGCGCGGTTGATGGATATGAGCCATGATCTGACGTTATCCGGCTGGGCGACGGACAGTAACGACCCGGACAGTTTCTTCCGCCCGTTACTGAGCTGCGCGGCAATTCATTCGCAGACCAACCTTGCCCACTGGTGCGATCCGAAATTCGACAGCGTGTTGCGTAAGGCGCTCTCCTCGCAGCAACTGGCGGCGCGTATTGAAGCCTATGACGAAGCGCAAAGTATTCTGGCGCAGGAGTTACCCATTCTACCGCTGGCCTCATCACTACGCTTGCAGGCCTATCGGTACGATATCAAAGGGCTGGTTCTTAGCCCATTTGGTAACGCCTCCTTCGCTGGTGTGTACCGCGAAAAGCAAAATGAGGTGAAAAAACCATGATTATCTTCACCTTACGCCGCGTTTTATTATTGATCGTGACCTTGTTCCTGCTGACGTTCGTTGGCTTCAGTTTGAGCTATTTCACGCCACATGCACCGTTACAAGGCGCCTCACTGGGGAATGCCTGGGTATTCTGGTTTAACGGCCTGATTCACTGGGATTTTGGTGTTTCCAGCATTAACGGTCAGCCGATAGCCGAACAGTTAAAAGAGGTCTTTCCGGCGACGATTGAGCTATGCATTCTCGCTTTCGGTTTTGCGTTGATTGTCGGCATCCCGGTGGGCATGATTGCCGGGATTACGCGCCATAAGTGGCAAGATAACTTGATCAATGCCATCGCGTTGCTGGGCTTTTCAATCCCGGTTTTCTGGCTGGCGCTTCTGCTGACGCTGTTTTGTTCGCTGACGCTGGGCTGGCTGCCCGTTTCAGGGCGTTTCGATTTGCTCTATGAAGTGAAACCTGTTACCGGCTTTGCGTTGATTGATGCCTGGCTTTCGGACTCTCCGTGGCGGGATGAAATGATCATGAGCGCAATACGCCATATGGTATTGCCGGTCATCACTCTGTCGGTTGCGCCAACAACTGAAGTGATCCGATTGATGCGTATCAGCACCATCGAAGTCTATGACCAGAATTATGTGAAAGCAGCGGCGACTCGTGGTTTGTCACGCTTTACTATTTTGCGTCGCCATGTGCTGCATAACGCGTTACCCCCTGTCATCCCTCGTCTGGGTTTGCAGTTTTCCACCATGCTGACGCTGGCGATGATCACCGAAATGGTCTTTAGCTGGCCTGGTTTGGGGCGCTGGTTAATTAACGCCATTCGCCAACAAGATTACGCAGCGATTTCCGCCGGTGTGATGGTGTGTGGTTCGCTGGTCATTATTGTTAATGTGATTTCTGATATTTTGGGTGCTATGGCTAACCCTCTGAAACATAAGGAATGGTATGCCTTACGATAGCGTATACAGCGAGAAGCGCCCGCCGGGCACGCTACGTACCGCCTGGCGCAAATTCTATGGTGACGCCGCTGCAATGGTCGGCCTGTACGGCTGCGCGGGGCTGGCTGTACTGTGTATTTTTGGTGGCTGGTTTGCGCCTTACGGCATTGACCAGCAGTTTCTCGGTTATCAATTGTTGCCACCGTCATGGTCTCGCTATGGCGAAGTCTCTTTCTTCCTGGGGACTGACGACCTCGGACGCGACGTTTTAAGCCGTTTATTGAGCGGCGCGGCGCCTACCGTTGGCGGCGCATTTGTGGTGACACTTGCTGCTACCGTCTGTGGCCTGGTGCTCGGCACCTTCGCCGGCGCGACGCATGGCCTACGGTCAGCGGTGCTTAATCATATTCTGGATACCTTACTGGCGATCCCGTCCCTGCTGCTGGCAATTATCGTTGTGGCGTTTGCCGGGCCGAGTTTGTCGCACGCGATGTTTGCCGTCTGGCTGGCACTACTGCCGCGTATGGTGCGTTCGGTCTACAGCATGGTGCATGATGAGCTGGAAAAAGAGTACGTTATCGCTGCTCGCCTGGATGGTGCAACGACGCTGAATATTCTCTGGTTTGCCGTGCTGCCAAACATCACCGCAGGGCTGGTCACGGAGATCACCCGCGCACTGTCGATGGCAATTCTTGATATCGCCGCACTGGGCTTTCTTGATCTCGGCGCTCAACTCCCCTCACCTGAATGGGGAGCGATGCTCGGCGATGCGCTGGAACTGATTTATGTCGCCCCGTGGACCGTCATGCTGCCTGGTGCTGCAATTATGATCAGCGTGTTGTTGGTTAACCTCCTTGGTGATGGTGTGCGTCGTGCAATTATTGCGGGGGTGGAATAATGCCGTTACTGGATATTCGTAACCTGACCATTGAATTTAAAACTGGTGATGAGTGGGTTAAAGCCGTTGACCGCGTGAGTATGACCTTAACCGAGGGCGAAATCCGTGGCCTTGTTGGTGAATCCGGCTCCGGCAAAAGTTTGATTGCGAAAGCGATTTGTGGCGTCAATAAAGATAACTGGCGTGTTACCGCTGACCGTATGCGTTTTGATGACATCGATCTGCTGCGCCTCTCCGCGCGCGAACGGCGCAAGCTGGTTGGGCACAACGTGTCGATGATTTTTCAGGAACCGCAATCGTGTCTAGACCCTTCTGAACGTGTGGGGCGTCAGTTAATGCAAAACATCCCGGCCTGGACCTATAAAGGCCGTTGGTGGCAGCGATTTGGCTGGCGCAAACGCCGTGCCATTGAGCTGCTGCACCGCGTGGGGATTAAAGATCACAAAGATGCGATGCGCAGTTTTCCGTATGAGTTGACCGAAGGTGAATGCCAGAAAGTGATGATTGCCATCGCGCTGGCGAATCAACCACGTCTGCTGATAGCTGACGAACCAACAAACTCGATGGAGCCAACCACCCAGGCGCAAATATTTCGCCTGCTGACGCGTTTGAATCAAAACAGCAATACCACTATTTTGCTTATTAGTCATGACTTACAAATGCTTAGTCAATGGGCGGACAAAATCAACGTGCTTTACTGCGGACAAACCGTGGAAACAGCGCCGAGTAAGGAGCTGGTGACGATGCCGCATCATCCTTATACCCAGGCGCTGATCCGCGCGATACCAGATTTCGGCAGCGCAATGCCGCATAAAAGTCGCCTCAATACGCTGCCTGGTGCAATCCCGCTTCTGGAACAATTGCCCATAGGTTGTCGTCTGGGGCCACGTTGCCCGTATGCACAACGAGAATGTATAGTGACGCCGCGCCTGACGGGCGCGAAAAATCATCTCTATGCCTGTCATTTCCCGCTGAACATGGAGAAAGAGTGAGATGATAGAAACTCTGCTCGAAGTGCGTAATTTAAGCAAAACGTTCCGCTACCGAACTGGCTGGTTTCGTCGTCAGACCGTAGAAGCCGTAAAACCCTTGAGCTTTACGCTACGTGAACGCCAGACGCTGGCGATTATTGGTGAAAACGGTTCCGGTAAATCGACGCTGGCGAAAATGCTGGCAGGAATGATTGAGCCAACCAGCGGTGAGTTATTGATTGACGATCATCCGCTGCATTTTGGCGATTACTCCTTCCGCAGCCAGCGGATTCGCATGATTTTTCAGGATCCATCGACCTCGTTGAATCCGCGTCAGCGTATCTCGCAGATCCTTGATTTTCCTCTGCGTTTGAACACCGATCTGGAGCCTGAACAGCGCCGCAAACAGATTATTGAAACAATGCGTATGGTCGGGCTGCTACCGGATCACGTCAGTTACTATCCGCATATGCTGGCACCAGGGCAAAAACAACGTCTGGGTCTGGCGCGCGCGCTGATATTGCGCCCAAAAGTCATTATCGCGGATGAAGCTCTCGCCTCGCTGGATATGTCGATGCGTTCGCAGTTGATTAATCTGATGCTGGAGCTACAAGAGAAACAGGGCATTTCTTATATTTATGTTACCCAGCATATCGGGATGATGAAGCATATCAGCGACCAGGTTCTGGTCATGCATCAGGGTGAAGTGGTCGAGCGCGGTAGTACGGCTGACGTGCTGGCATCGCCGCTACATGAACTCACCAAACGGCTCATTTCCGGGCACTTTGGCGAAGCGTTGACGGCGGATGCGTGGCGCAAAGATCGTTGATTTTCTGAACCCGCCTTCCAGATAATTCACCTCATTCTGACAAGGGATTAAATCTTGTCAGAATGAGTGGATGGATAAAATAGAATCAAATGCGCGTTATTTAAGACGCAATCTCACCCCGCAGGAACGAAAGCTCTGGCGATATCTTCGCAGCCGACGTTTTGGTGATTTCAAATTTCGCCGTCAACATCCGGTGGGGAGCTACATTCTCGATTTTGCCTGCTGCTCGGCACGTGTAGTTGTTGAACTGGATGGTGGGCAACATGATTCGACCGTTGCCTATGATATCAGGCGCACACGCTGGCTTGAGTCGCAGGGCTGGACCGTGCTGCGTTTCTGGAATAATGAGAGCGATTGTAATGAGGAGGCGGTGCTGGAGATTATTCTGCAGGAACTGAGTCGCCTGTCACCCTCACCCCAGCCCTCTCCCTGAAAGGGCGAGGGAGCCGACCGAGCCGGGTGGCTGTTGTGGTGAAAATATGGAGGCGAATGATGAAGAATATTCGGCAAGGACTGAACCGCCGGTTACCCTCACCCCAGCCCTCTCCCTGAAAGGGCGAGAGAGTCGACTGAGCCGGGTAGCTGCTGTGGTGAAAACATGGAGGCGGATGGTGCAGAATATTCGGCAAAGACTGAATCGCCGGTCACCCTAGCCCTCTCCCTGAAAGGGGCTGTATGTGCCTGTTTGTTGCTGGGGTGACAATATTTGCACAATACGGTCCCCTCGCCACTCTGGGGAGAGGGTTAGGGTGAGGGGAAAAGCCCCCCCTGCCCGCGCCCTGCTCCGGTCGGACCTGGCAACTATAGCCACCCACAGCCAGGTTGATTATAATAACCGTTTATCTGTTCGTACTGTTTATTTAAACGACGAATCGCCTGATTTTCAGGCACAACAAGCATCAACAATAAGGATTAAAGCTATGGGTTTTCTTTCCGGTAAGCGCATTCTGGTAACCGGTGTTGCCAGCAAACTGTCCATCGCCTACGGTATCGCTCAGGCGATGCACCGCGAAGGAGCTGAACTGGCATTCACCTACCAGAACGACAAACTGAAAGGCCGCGTAGAAGAATTTGCCGCTCAATTAGGTTCTGACATCGTTCTGCAGTGCGATGTTGCCGAAGATGCCAGCATCGACACCATGTTCGCTGAACTCGGTAAAGTCTGGCCGAAATTTGACGGCTTCGTACACTCTATTGGTTTTGCACCTGGCGATCAGCTGGATGGTGACTATGTTAACGCCGTTACCCGTGAAGGCTTCAAAATTGCCCACGACATCAGCTCTTACAGCTTCGTTGCAATGGCAAAAGCTTGCCGTTCCATGCTGAATCCGGGTTCTGCCCTGCTGACCCTCTCCTACCTGGGTGCCGAACGCGCTATCCCGAACTACAACGTTATGGGTCTGGCAAAAGCGTCTCTGGAAGCGAACGTACGCTATATGGCTAACGCGATGGGTCCGGAAGGTGTGCGTGTTAACGCCATCTCTGCTGGTCCGATCCGTACTCTGGCGGCTTCCGGCATCAAAGACTTCCGTAAAATGCTGGCTCACTGCGAAGCGGTTACACCGATTCGTCGTACCGTTACCATCGAAGATGTGGGTAACTCTGCAGCGTTCCTGTGCTCCGATCTCTCCGCAGGTATCTCCGGTGAAGTCGTTCACGTTGACGGCGGTTTCAGCATCGCTGCCATGAACGAACTGGAACTGAAATAATCGTTCTATTGATAAAGATGGGCGGCGTTCTGCCGCCCGATTTCTCTGTTATACCTTTCTGATATTTGTTATCGCCGATCCGTCTTTCTCCCCTCCCAGCCTTGCGTCAGGATAACGATTTCCTTTACGACCAAGGAGTCCCCATGGAACAACGCCACATTACCGGCAAAAGCCACTGGTATCATGAAACGCAATCCAGTACTTCGGAGTATGACGTTTTGCCACTGGTTCCGGGAGCCGCAAAGGTAACCGATCCTTTTCTGCTCGACGTGATCCTTGATGAAGAAACACTTGATCCCTTTCATTCGTGGCTGATCCCGGCGCGTGCTCTTGCTGTAGAGTTCTTCCCCGACCAGCTTGCGGTGACCCGTTTACAGACATTCACCGCCTATGAACGCCTGACGACCGCACTGACCGTTGCTCAGGTCTGCGGCGTCCAGCGGCTATGCAACTACTATTCCGCGCGTCTGACACCGCTTCCCGGACCTGACTCCTCCAGGGAAAGCAATCATCGGCTGGCGCAAATCACGCAATATGCCCGTCAACTGGCCGGTTCTCCATCAATCATCGACGGTCAGTCCCGCCAGCATCTTAACGATGTCGGGCTTACCGCCTGGGATTGTGTGATTATCAACCAAATCATCGGCTTTGTTGGTTTCCAGGCGCGAGCGATCGCCACATTTCAGGCTTATCTTGAGCAACCGATACGCTGGCTACCCGGTCTGGAAGTGCAAAGCTACGCAGACGGTTCACTTTTTGCTGAAGCATCAACTGGTTGGCGTGCCTGCTACGAAGTGGAGAAATCTCCGCAAGAGCAAGAGATGAATGCTCACCGACAGTTACCATCCGAACTCCGCCAACTGGTCGCAATCCTGAATCTGCACCCGGCCTCACTTTCACTCTTTGTGACATTGCTATCCAGCTCGTTGGTAACAACAAAATCCAGCCATCAACTTGCTGCCTTACTCAGTGCGCGAATTAATGGTAGCGTTGCCTGTTTCACCTCTTTAATTCATTCAAATTTTGAATATAAAGAAGCAATATGCATTTTGCGTCAGGGCGAAAACGAAATAAACCAATGGGCTGACCGTCATTCTGTTGAGCGCGCTACCGTTCAGGCGATACAATGGCTAACACGAGCACCCGATCGCTTTAGCGCCGCCCAGTTCAGCCCATTACTCGAACATGAAATATCATCAGCTCAGGTTATCAATCTGCTGGTATGGAGCGGGTTTTGTGGTTGGATAAATCGCTTAAAAATCGCGTTGGGTGAAACACATTAACCTTGCTGCGTCAGGCAGAATCGCGTAAAACTGTCAGCCGCTCTAATGGCCACCAAAATAGACAATTATGTTTCAGGACAACCCGCTGCTAGCGCAGCTTAAACAGCAACTGCACTCCCAGACGCCCCGCGCTGAAGGGGTGGTAAAAGCCACTGAAAAAGGCTTTGGCTTCCTGGAAGTCGACGCACAGAAAAGTTATTTCATTCCGCCGCCGCAGATGAAAAAAGTCATGCATGGCGACCGAATTATCGCGGTGATCCACAGTGAAAAAGAACGTGAATCCGCAGAGCCAGAAGAACTGGTTGAACCGTTTCTGACTCGTTTCGTGGGTAAAGTTCAGGGTAAAAATGATCGTCTGACCATCGTTCCTGATCATCCACTCTTAAAAGACGCCATTCCTTGTCGCGCGGCTCGTGGCCTGACCCATGAGTTTAAAGAAGGCGACTGGGCGGTTGCCGAAATGCGCCGCCATCCGTTGAAAGGCGATCGCTCCTTCTATGCGGAACTGACACAATACATCACTTTTGGTGACGACCACTTCGTACCGTGGTGGGTAACCCTGGCACGCCATAATCTGGAAAAAGAAGCGCCAGACGGTGTTGCTACCGAAATGCTCGATGAAGGTCTGCAACGTGAAGATTTGACTGCTCTGGACTTTGTCACCATTGACAGCGCCAGCACGGAGGATATGGATGATGCCCTTTTCGCTAAGGCGTTGCCGGATGACAAACTACAGTTGATTGTCGCGATTGCCGACCCAACCGCGTGGATCGCAGAAGGCAGCAAGCTGGACAAAGCCGCGAAAATTCGTGCGTTCACCAACTATCTGCCAGGCTTCAATATCCCAATGCTGCCACGGGAACTTTCCGACGACCTCTGCTCCCTGCGTGCCAATGAAGTGCGTCCGGTGCTGGCATGTCGGATGACGCTATCCGCTGACGGCACCATTGAAGACGACATCGAATTTTTTGCTGCTACCATCGAATCCAAAGCCAAGCTGGTTTATGACCAGGTTTCAGATTGGCTGGAAAACACCGGTGACTGGCAGCCAGAAAGTGATGCGATTGCGGAACAAATCCGCCTGTTAGCGCAAATTTGCCAGCGTCGCGGCGAATGGCGTAATAACCATGCGTTGGTGTTTAAAGATCGCCCGGATTACCGTTTTATTCTCGGTGAAAAAGGTGAAGTGTTGGATATCGTCGCTGAACCGCGTCGTATTGCTAACCGTATCGTCGAAGAAGCGATGATCGCCGCTAACATTTGTGCGGCTCGCGTGCTGCGCGATAAGCTCGGTTTCGGTATCTATAACGTACATATGGGCTTTGATCCGGCAAATGCCGACGCGCTGGCAGCATTACTGAAAACGCACGGCCTACATGTTGACGCCGAAGAAGTGCTCACACTGGACGGCTTCTGCAAACTGCGCCGTGAGCTGGATGCGCAACCGACAGGTTTTCTCGACAGCCGCATTCGCCGTTTTCAGTCTTTTGCAGAAATCAGCACCGAACCTGGCCCTCACTTTGGCCTCGGTCTGGAAGCATATGCCACCTGGACTTCACCGATTCGTAAGTATGGCGACATGATCAACCATCGTCTGCTGAAAGCGATCATCAAAGGCGAAACAGCGACGCGCCCACAGGATGAAATCACCGTCCAAATGGCAGAACGTCGCCGTCTTAACCGGATGGCAGAACGTGATGTCGGCGACTGGTTATACGCACGTTTCCTGAAAGACAAAGCCGGAACCGACACCCGTTTTGCGGCAGAAATCGTCGATATCAGCCGTGGCGGTATGCGTGTGCGGCTGGTCGATAACGGCGCTATTGCCTTTATCCCTGCACCATTCTTACACGCTGTGCGCGATGAACTGGTTTGCAGTCAGGAAAACGGCACCGTACAAATTAAAGGTGAAACAGTTTACAAAGTAACCGACGTTATCGACGTCACCATCGCCGAAGTACGCATGGAAACCCGCAGTATTATTGCGCGCCCGGTCGCGTAATCCCCCTTCACGGCCCGTTCATTACGGATGGGCCGTTTGCTTTCCCCCCTCCCTTCGCATTCGTTTTATCTCAGCAGATTTTTTTTAATGACTTCCGTTTGAAAACTGGCGTTTTCCCAAAACTGGATTACAAATAAATATATAAAAAAAACAATACGTTTAGCCGACATTAATTTCATGTAAGTCATGTTGGACCTTCCATTTAATGGCATGGTTCGCCGTTAACCGTAGGGTATGCATCATGAAAACCGTTAGGGAGTCCACAACGTTGTACAACTTTCTCGGATCGCACAACCCATACTGGCGGTTGTCGGAAAACAGTGATGTTTTGCGCTTTTCCACCACTGAAACAACAGAACCTGAACGTACTCTGCAGTTATCCGCCGAACAGGCTGCTCGCATCCGGGAAATGACGGTCATCACCTCCAGCCTGATGATGAGTCTGACAGTCGATGAGAGCGACCTTTCTGTCCATCTGGTGGGACGAAAAATCAATAAGCGCGAATGGGGTGGCAACGCGTCGGCATGGCATGATACACCCGCAGTTGCTCGTGATTTATCACATGGACTTTCCTTTGCCGAACAGGTCGTTTCTGAAGCGCATTCCGCAATTGTGATTCTGGACAGCCGGGGAAATATCCAGCGTTTTAATCGGTTATGTGAAGAATATACAGGGCTGAAAGAACACGATGTCATTGGGCAAAGCGTGTTTAAATTGTTTATGAGTCGCCGTGAAGCTGCGATCTCACGGCGTAATAACAGCAGTTTTTTTCGTAGTGGCAACGCCTATGAAGTTGAACGTTGGGTACAGACGCGCAAAGGTCAGCGACTGTTTCTATTTCGCAACAAATTTGTCCACAGCGGTAGCGGCAAAAATGAGATCTATTTAATCTGTTCCGGCACCGATATCACCGAAGAACGTCACGCCCAGGAACGATTGCGAATCCTGGCTAACACTGACAGCATCACCGGGCTACCGAATCGTAACGCAATGCAGGAATTAATCGACTACGCCATTAATCAGACCGACGAGAGTAAGGTCGGAGTGGTTTATCTCGATTTAGACAATTTTAAAAAAGTGAACGATGCCTACGGGCATTTGTTTGGCGACCAGCTGTTACGCGAGGTTTCACTGGCCATTTTAAGCTGTCTTGAACAGGATCAGGTGTTGGCACGTCTTGGCGGCGATGAATTTCTGGTACTCGCACCAGACACCTCACAAAGTGCCCTGGAAGCAATGGCATCGCGGATTTTGACCCGCCTGCGCCAACCCTTTCGCATCGGTTTAATCGAAGTTTATACTGGCTGTTCGATTGGTATTTCACTTTCACCGCAACACGGTCCAGACAGCGCGGCGATTATTCGCCATGCCGATACGGCAATGTACAGTGCCAAAGAAGGCGGACGAGGACAATTTTGCGTCTTTTCGCCGGAAATGAATCAACGGGTATTTGAGTATCTGTGGCTGGATACCAACCTGCGTAAAGCACTGGAAAACGATCAGTTAGTCATTCACTATCAGCCGAAAATCACCTGGCGCGGTGAAGTACGCAGTCTGGAAGCTCTGGTACGCTGGCAGTCCCCCGAACGTGGCTTAATTCCCCCTCTGGACTTTATTTCCTATGCCGAAGAGTCTGGTCTGATTGTGCCACTGGGCCGTTGGGTTATTCTCGACGTCGTGCGCCAGGTTGCAAAATGGAGAGATAAAGGTATTAATCTTCGGGTGGCGGTGAATGTCTCAGCACGCCAACTTGCCGATCAAACCATTTTCACTGACCTGAAACAGGTGCTCCAGGAACTTAAATTTGAGTATTGCCCTATTGATGTCGAACTGACAGAAAGCTGTCTGATTGAAAACGATCAGCTGGCGCTTTCCGTTATTCAGCAATTCAGTCAATTAGGCGCACAGGTTCATCTGGATGATTTCGGCACGGGTTACTCTTCTCTTTCCCAACTGGCACGATTCCCCATCGATGCTATAAAACTCGACCAGGTTTTTGTTCGTGATATTCACAAACAGCCAGTCTCGCAGTCGCTGGTACGTGCGATCGTCGCCGTGGCTCAGGCGCTCAATCTTCAGGTGATTGCCGAAGGTGTAGAGAGTACAAAAGAAGATGCCTTTTTGACCAAAAATGGCATCAATGAGAGACAAGGATTTTTGTTTGCCAAACCGATGCCTGCCGTAGCTTTCGAACGCTGGTATAAACGTTATCTGAAGCGCGCATAAAGAGACGAATATATAAATGTAACGGTATATAATTCCATTACATATCGTATTAATGAATGATAATTAGCCTTTGCCGTTAAGCACTTCTCTTTTAGCGGCAATTTTTGCATTATTCATTTTCACTTTTTGCCTTGAGGATACCCTGATGTCTGAATTTGATGCCCAACGCGTTGCCGAACGTATTGATATTGTGTTAGATATCCTTGTGGCGGGCGATTACCACTCTGCGATCCATAATCTCGAGATACTTAAAGCAGAACTGTTGCGCCAGGTTGCTGCATCTACGCCAGACATCCCGAAGGCACCGTGGGAGATTTAACAATCGTGCTTTCAGTTTTCCCTATTTAAGGATGCCCGGCACGTCAGCATTTTTTATTTAGTATTATAACGTTATAAGAATTACAGCGATGAATTCCCGACAACAAACTATTCTACAGATGGTCATTGAGCAGGGTCAGGTTAGCGTAACCGATCTGGCGAAAGCCACTGGAGTTTCCGAAGTTACCATTCGCCAGGATCTCAACACCCTCGAAAAACTTAGCTATCTACGCCGTGCACATGGCTTTGCAGTTTCGCTTGATAGTGATGACGTCGAAACCCGTATGATGAGTAATTATACGCTGAAGCGTGAACTCGCCGAGTTTGCCGCCTCACTGGTTCAACCGGGTGAAACCATCTTTATCGAGAATGGTAGCAGTAACGCCCTTCTGGCTCGCACATTAGGTGAGCAGAAGAAAAATGTCACCATCATTACGGTCAGCAGCTATATAGCGCATTTACTGAAAGACGCGCCTTGTGAGGTCATTTTACTTGGCGGCGTGTACCAGAAAAAAAGCGAAAGTATGGTTGGGCCACTGACACGTCAGTGCATCCAACAGGTGCATTTCAGTAAGGCATTTATTGGTATCGATGGCTGGCAACCTGAAACTGGATTTACAGGTCGCGACATGATGCGTACCGATGTGGTCAATGCCGTGCTGGAAAAAGAATGCGAAACCATAGTCCTGACTGACAGTTCTAAGTTTGGTGCCGTACACTCTTACTCCATCGGTCCTGTGGAGAGAATCAAACGTGTTATAACCGATTCGAAGATTCGCGCCAGCGATATGATGCTTTTGGAACACAGTAAATTAATCGTTCACGTCGTTGACATATAATCACTTTCCCTCCCTACGGATGGTTTGCCCTGACGCAAATCATCCGCTCTAAGATGATTCCTGGTTGATAATTAAGACTATTTACCTGTTATTAACATCCTAAAGTTATAAACTTATTATCAGCGATATAACAGGAAGTCACTATCACCTGCGTGATATAACCCTGCGCGCGAGAAGATTTCACGGAATTATTTTACCAGGCGTATTCTAAACTATTATAGTTATAGAGAGCTTACTTCCGTGAATCATAAATTCAGGAGAGAGTATTATGTTTGTAACGAGCAAAAAAATGACCGCAGCTGTTCTGGCAATTACACTGGCAATGTCTCTAAGCGCCTGTTCTAATTGGTCAAAACGAGACCGTAACACCGCAATCGGTGCGGGTGCAGGGGCTTTAGGTGGTGCAGTACTGACTGATGGCAGCACGCTGGGTACATTAGGTGGTGCAGCAGTTGGTGGTATTATCGGTCACCAGGTCGGTAAATAATCGTAAATAAATGTCGATAAGCGACTCGCAATTATAATACGCTTGACTCTGTTCATTACGAAATAACTGAATAGTACACACAGTAAAATAAACGAAAGCCACGGAATATTTCCGTGGCTTTTTTGTT
The DNA here is from genome assembly GCF_002965965.1 of Escherichia sp. MOD1-EC5495. Taxonomy (NCBI): domain Bacteria; kingdom Pseudomonadati; phylum Pseudomonadota; class Gammaproteobacteria; order Enterobacterales; family Enterobacteriaceae; genus Escherichia; species Escherichia sp. MOD1-EC5495. The sequence goes on along the minus strand of NZ_PTRI01000021.1, from coordinate 32,780 downwards.
AACCGCCAGCGAGTTTTACTTTCATTCCTTTCGCTTCAAGGAGTGATTTTAATAAATCACGCTTATCTCCCTGGATTTCGATAATTCCGTCTTTTACTGCTCCACCGCAGCCGCATTTTTTCTTCAGCTCCGCCGCCAGTTTTGTCAGTTCTGCATCATCGAGATCGACTCCAGTGATCAGGCAAACGCCCTTTCCTTTACGTCCACTGGTTTGACGTTGAATGCGCACCACGCCGTCGCCTTTAGGGCGTACAGGGGCCGCTTTTGGCTCATCAATACGTCCGGTTTCCGTTGAGTAAACCAGACGGCTATTGGAATCACTCATCATGCACTCCGTTGTAATGAGGCGTTGATCGCTTTCAGCGTTTGCGCTGGATCTGCCGATTGCGTTACCGGGCGACCAATCACCATATAATCAACTCCAGCCACCAACGCCTGTTCTGGCGTCATAATGCGGCGCTGGTCACCAGCGTCACTCCCCTGCGGACGAATGCCCGGCGTAACCAGTTTGAACTCCTGGCCGAATACCTGTTTAAAACGCACAGCTTCCTGAGCAGAACACACCACACCATCAAGCCCACATTTTTGCGTCAATGCCGCCAGACGTTCTGCATAATCCGCTGGTGACAGTGTCACGCCAAGATCGGTCAGGTCACTGGCTTCCATGCTGGTCAATACAGTCACGGCAATTAATAACGGTGCATCTTTACCAAACGGAACCAGAGCCTCACGCGCTGCGGTCATCATACGTGCCCCACCGGAGGCATGAACGTTAACCATCCACACGCCTAAGTCAGCCGCTGCAGCCACAGCGTGCGCTGCGGTGTTGGGAATGTCGTGAAATTTCAGATCGAGGAAAATATCAAAACCACGATGTTGCAGTTCATGCACAAACTGCGGCCCAAACAGCGTAAACATCTCTTTGCCGACTTTCAGACGACAATCACGTGGGTCGATCTTGTCGACAAATGCCAGCGCGGCGTCACGATTATGGTAATCAAGGGCAACAACGACAGGAGAATCCGTAACAGCGCGGGAAGAAGATGAAGCAGTTAACGTCATGACCAGACCTTCTTGATGATGGGCACCGGAAGTGGCGCGAAACAGGTAAACGGCGTGCATTCTACCCGTGGAAATAAAAAATTAACAGTTGCGATTTTTCCCCTGCCAGGCTTTTTTACACTGGAGTTGCCGAAGCAAAATGTGGGAACAACCATTAGGATGTTGTAACTAAAGCTGGATTTTTTTAAAAATTACAGGCCATCAAGGCCGCGAATAGGTTTAATGGTTGACCACGCCCGACATGACGGGCAATGCCAGTAGAGCGTATATGCAGTAAAACCACACTTCTGGCAACGATAACGCGGCTTACTACGCACCTTCTCACCTACCATGTCACGCAGCACCATCAGGCTCTCTTTAGCGCGCCCTTCTTCTGCTTCATTCAGGTGGTAATCCATTAACTTGTGGAACACGCGCATGGTCGGGTGACGTTGTAGCTGGCGCGTAATATAGACCTGTGCGGCATCACTGCCGTCGCGCGCTTCGATAATGTCTGCAAGCATCAATTCAGCATCGGCACCGGTATTCTCTTCCACCGCGCGCTGCAGGAACTCTGCCCATTCGGCAGTTTTACCCAGTTGCTGATAGCAGGTTTGCAGCATTTCCAGCGTTTCGCTGACCAGTTCTCTGTCCTGGGAAATGACGCGTTGCAGGCTTTCGACCGCTTTGGCGTATTCTCCTTTCGCCATAAACACACGTCCCATCATGATGGATACGCGGGCGCTGTTTTTGTCTGCCGCAGCCCCTTTTTTCAACAAAGTCATAGCGCGATCAAGATCATCGCTGGCCATGTGCTGGAGCGCCAGTTCACAGTAGAAATGGGCGATCTCAACGCGTTGCTTATCTTTGCCCAGCTTCACCAGGCGTTCTGCAACATCAATTGCTTTCTGCCATTCACTGGTGGACTGATAGATTTGTAACAGCTGTTGCAATGCGCCAACACGGAAGTCCGTTTCATCGGTCAGTTGATTAAACATATCTTCCGCACGATCGTATAAACCCGCCGCCATGTAATCACGCCCCAGTTGCTGAATTGCCAGCAAGCGTTGCTCATAGGTCAACGAGGCACTTTCCATTAAGGTTTGATGAATACGAATCGCGCGATCGACTTCGCCACGCGAACGGAACAGGTTTCCGAGCGTAAGGTGGGCTTCAACGGTGCCGGTGTCCTCTTTGAGCATATCGAGGAACAGATCAACCGCTTTATCCTGTTGATTACTAAGCAGGAAGTTAACCCCTGCTACGTAATCACGTGACAGGCGGTTGGCTTCATCTTGCTTGTTTTGTTGCGCACTTCTGCGGCCCATATACCAGCCATAGGCAGCGGCTACAGGCAAGAGCAGAAACAACAACTCCAGCATAGAAAGTTATTCCTTCGCCACTGACGAATCAGGCGCTACCGCCACGCCAGTCGCAGGTGAAAGCTGGTTTTCCAGTCGCTTTATTTTACGTTCAGCGCGTACCAGAGAAACACGAACTCGCAGCCAGAAAAGGCCACAAATCAACCAACCAATAGCAAAACCCGCAGCAAACAATACAGCGAGCAATGTGGAGATACGATACTCCCCTTGCGCTAACAGATAATTAAACGTTACCTGTTGATCATTTTGCGCACCCAATGTGACGGAAATCACAAAAATCGCTAACACCAGTAAGAAAATGAGTAAATATTTCACATTACTTCCCGTTATGTGGTTAGAGCGAATAAATTATGGTCAATTTACCGCAATAGCCCTTTAAATTACCATTTTCACGACGTCTGCGAAATGGTAGCCACAATCATTGTTGATGATTTGAGGGTTAAATTCGGAAATTCAACCAGTATTAACTTTCTTGTTCTCGTTGCGCTATCTCACGATTTTCTTCCGGTGGTGGTGTTAATGGCCCACAAATACGTTGCGCAAGCCAGGTTGCTACCGCGACCAGCGCCCACGAAATCAACGTAGCCACCACCAGATCGCGCGGCCAATGCATCCCAAGCAGCAGGCGGCTTCCCATGACTCCCATTGCCCAAACCAGCAAGAGTGCAATGGTTACGGTTCGCCGACGCGGCCATAACAACCCAACGGCCAGCAGAGCCCAACTGGCAGCAAACATTGTGTGACCAGAAGGAAAGGCAAAACCGGTCTCTTTCTGCCAATGAGAACGCAAATATTGCGGAATATTTTTCTCTTCAGCCAACTGTTCTTTCACTAAATTTCCGCGCTCTGCACGCTTTAAAGTGTAGAACTCATCAACCGGAATATGATGTGTTTTTTCCAGCCAGATAACAAACGGGCGCGGCTCCTGAACTTTGTCTTTAATCCAGGATTTTACCGCTTGCCCGACAAGGATCGCCGCTGCCAGTATGGAAAACAACATAATTGCAGCTTTGATACGAAAGCGCAGACACCAGAGAAACCAACCGAATAAAATCAGATGCGTAATGACGCCCCAGGGCTGAGTGACGGTTTCAGTGACCCAAAAGGCCGCTTTTAACAACCCATTTTGCTCTCCTGGTTGCCAACGCCAGCCAGAAATCCATACCGCTACAGGCATGATAAGTAATAGTGCAGCTCCAACTGCGGTACGTCTGGCAATCGAACGCATGGTCTCTCCTTTCTTATAAGTCTCACAATCATAACTGAAAATGCCCTGACCTGGAAAAATTGACAGATTTGTGCCATTCAGTGAACGATCGACGCGTCGTGATTAGGTGAACGCCTTCGCGTTATGGCAAAATAAGCCAATACAGAACCAGCATTATCTGGAGAATTTCATGCAGCTTAAACGTGTGGCAGAAGCCAAACTGCCAACCCCATGGGGCGATTTCCTGATGGTGGGATTTGAAGAACTGGCAACCGGACACGATCATGTCGCGCTAGTCTATGGCGATATTTCCGGGCATACCCCGGTACTTGCGCGCGTCCATTCCGAATGTCTGACCGGTGACGCCCTGTTCAGCTTGCGCTGCGATTGTGGCTTCCAGCTGGAAGCGGCGCTGACACAAATCGCCGAAGAAGGCCGTGGTATTTTGCTGTATCACCGCCAGGAAGGTCGTAACATTGGTCTGCTGAATAAAATTCGCGCTTACGCATTGCAGGATCAAGGCTACGACACCGTAGAGGCTAACCACCAGTTAGGCTTCGCTGCAGATGAGCGCGACTTCACTCTTTGCGCTGATATGTTCAAACTCCTTGGTGTCAATGAAGTCCGTTTGTTAACCAACAACCCGAAAAAAGTCGAAATTCTGACCGAAGCCGGGATTAATATTGTTGAACGCGTGCCGTTGATTGTTGGTCGTAACCCCAATAACGAACATTATCTCGATACCAAAGCCGAGAAAATGGGTCATCTGTTGAACAAATAACCCACTTGCGTTGTGAAGTTAATTTGCTTGCCGGTTATCTGACTTCCGGCAAGCAAATACTCGTTACTTCAACATATTACGGATGACATAATGCAAAATCCCGTCGTTCTGGTAATAGGTTAATTCCGTCGCAGTGTCGATACGACAACGGCACGGCACAACTTCCTGACTACCATCAGCTCGCGTTAGCGTCACTGGAACCGTTGCGCCGGGTTGTAGATTTTGCAGATCGCTAATATCAATCTTCTCTTCCCCGGTCAGCCCTAATGTTTTACGCGTCACGCCTTGCGGAAATTCCAGCGGCAGAATGCCCATGCCAATTAAATTCGAGCGGTGAATACGTTCAAACGATTCGGCAATAACCACCCGGATACCAAGCAGACGCGGACCTTTTGCCGCCCAGTCACGGCTGGAGCCAGAACCATATTCTTTACCGGCAATCACCGCCAGCGGCGTTTGCTCCTGCTTATAGCGCATCGCTGCATCGTAAATAGAGACAACATCGCTGGCAGGTAAATGCCGCGTCATCCCCCCTTCAACGCCAGGCACCATTTCGTTACGAATGCGAATGTTGGCAAACGTGCCGCGCATCATCACTTCATGGTTACCACGCCGCGAACCGTAGGAGTTAAAGTCTTTCCGCTCAACACCCCGACCTTGTAGATATCGCCCTGCCGGACTGTCGGGCTTAATACTGCCCGCCGGAGAGATATGGTCAGTGGTGACCGAATCCCCCAGCATTGCGAGTATCCGCGCGCCGTGAATATCCTCCACTGGCGCAGGCATTGCCTGCATCTCATCAAAAAACGGCGATAACCGAATATAGGTCGAATCATCCTGCCATCCGTAGGTATCGGATCGCACAACGTTAATTTCTTTCCACTCAGCTGTCCCTTCGAAAACTTCTGCGTACTCTTTACGGAACATTTCTGTAGAGACTTGTGCTACCGCACGGGCAATTTCTTGTGCTGATGGCCAGATATCTTTCAGATATACCGGATCGCCTTTACGATCATGACCGATAGGCTCTGAAGCCAGATTGATATTCATATTGCCCGCCAGCGCATAGGCAACCACCAATGGCGGCGAAGCCAGCCAGTTAGTTTTAACCAGCGGATGGATACGGCCTTCAAAGTTACGGTTGCCGGACAGCACCGCACCGACGGTTAAATCGCCTTTTTTGATTGCCGTTTCGATAGGATCGGGCAGCGGCCCAGAGTTACCAATACAGGTGGTACAACCGTATCCCACAAGGTTAAACCCCAGTTCGTCGAGATACGGTGTCAGTTTCGCTTTTGCCAGATAATCAGAAACGACTTTTGAACCCGGTGCCAGCGACGCTTTGACCCACGGTTGCCGCTTGAGGCCCAGAGTTACGGCTTTTTTCGCCAGCAAGCCTGCGGCCATCAGTACACTTGGATTAGAGGTGTTGGTGCACGACGTTATCGCGGCAATGACCACTGCACCATCAGGCAACTGATACTGATGTCCGTTCATAACATAATCGACCGGTTGGCGATCTTTATGCGTGGCATTCACTTCCAGTTCGTTACTGGCGGCAAAAGCTTTTGGTACATCGGGCAGTGCAACGCGATCCTGTGGGCGTTTTGGTCCCGCCAGACTCGCTTCAACGTCATTCATGTCCAGTTCTAACGTACTGGTAAAAATCGGTTCATCGCCCGGGTTACGCCACATGCCCTGCGCTTTAGCATATTTTTCGACCAGTTCGACCTGATCTTCACTGCGCCCGCTTAAACGCATGTAATCGAGGGTGACCGCATCGATTGGGAAGAAGCCGCAGGTCGCGCCATATTCTGGCGACATATTGGCAATGGTAGCGCGATCTGCCAGCGGCAGCGAATCCAGCCCATCGCCGTAAAATTCGACGAATTTCCCCACTACGCCATGTTTACGCAGCATCTGGGTAACGGTGAGAACCAGGTCTGTGGCGGTGATACCTTCACGTAATTTTCCGCTGAGTTTAAAGCCCACTACATCCGGGATAAGCATGGAAACCGGCTGACCTAACATTGCGGCTTCCGCTTCGATCCCGCCAACGCCCCACCCCAGTACGCCAAGACCGTTGATCATAGTAGTGTGCGAGTCAGTACCGACGAGCGTATCCGGATAAGCAATCCATTCACCGTCCTGCAGTTCACTCCACACTGCTTTGCCGAGATATTCGAGGTTAACCTGATGGCAAATGCCTGTGCCTGGTGGCACGACGCTAAAACGACTGAACGCCTGCTGCCCCCATTTCAGGAATACATAACGTTCGTGGTTTCGCTCCATTTCCAGACGCACGTTTTCCTCGAATGCTTCATCATCGCCAAAACGATCGACGGTCACCGAATGGTCAATTACCAGGTCGACCGGTGAGAGCGGATTCACTTTCGCGGTATCGCCACCGAGACGTTTTACCGCTTCTCGCATCGCCGCAAGATCCACGACAGCGGGCACGCCGGTGAAGTCCTGCATCAGCACTCTTGCCGGACGGTAGGCAATTTCACGGTCAGCATGGGCATTTTTCAACCAGCCAGCCAGCGCGTGGATATCCTCTTCGGTAACCGAGTTACCATCCTGCCAGCGGAGCAGGTTTTCGAGCAGAACTTTGAGTGACTTAGGCAGACGGGTGATATCGCCCAGTGATTTGGCAGCAAGCGGCAGGCTGTAGTAGTGGTAAGTTTTATCTTTGGCCTGCAAAGTGTCCTTACTGGCTTCTCGTAGGGTTGACGACATAGCTCCTCCTTAATAACAGGGTTGCGATGCCCTGATTCTCTTCAGGGTGAATATTAAAGATAACACAAACACCGCGTAACGATTTGATAACAACCCGAATTGATAAAAGAGGGAAACCTTGCGGATAAGAAAAGAAAAACCTCGCCGTAGCGAGGTTAGAGATTAGTGAGCAACTATCCAGATGAGTTCAACCCAGAAGAGCATCGACAGAGAAAATGCGCCCATCCAGGACCAGTATTTCATATTTGTGGTGATCATAGGCTACACCCTTCACTTGTTATTACTTTCTGTTGAAATTATTCAACCTTTTATTGCTGTGGTGTATTAAAAACCGTTTATTTCACGAATATATCGGATAATAAGAATGATGATAATTATTGTTTCTGCTGATCATCTTCAGCAAACATCTCTATAAAAGCTTGCTGTTGCGACGTCAGTTTCCAGCCATCTGGAATAACGACTGAACATTCCCGTTTCGTTTCCGTTTCATTGTCACTATGCTGAGACAGTGGCAAAGCAACCTGATGCTGTTCCTGAACGACCATGCTTTACCCCCACACTTTCCAAATTAGCAGTGCGACAAGCACCCAGAAGAGCGCAGACCCAAGAAATACCGCAAGCCAGGCTTTACGTTTCATTTCAGGGTCCCTGCGGGGTTCCTGATTTCCAGAAGGCATTGCTAACCTCATATAATCGCCATCACTTATCAGCAAGACGCCAAACGATTGGTATAATTAATCAATTGATGAGACAAATCCTAATGAAACTTTAGCCAAAAATCCAGCTAATTTACGAATCGTCTCCAGTGAATAATTCAATCTTTTGACTTGAAATAGATATTTGAAGACTGACGTTTGCGAGGCAGGTAATTAGGCACTACTTTATGTCCGATTTACCATAAAGATTTCAGGGATAATTATATTGTGAGCGGTGTACAAATAAGAAAAAACAGAGGATATATTCCGGCACCCTGAAAACATAAAAGGTGCCGGAAATAATGCAGGTAATTATTTTTCCGGCAATTTGATATCTTTAAACATGATCTCAATTTCTTCATTGGAACGCAGTGCTACGGCGGCATCAACGACATCGCGAGTTAAATGCGGCGCAAAACGCTGAATGAAATCATACATATAACTGCGCAAAAACGTACTGCGGCGAAAACCAATTTTGGTTGTGCTATGACTGAAAATGTCATGCGCATCAACACGAACCAGGTCGGGATCCGAAACCGGATCCACCGCCATGCTGGCAATCACCCCTACACCCAACCCTAATCGAACGTAAGTTTTAATCACGTCAGCATCGGTAGCAGTGAAAACAATACGCGGCGTCAACCCTGCGCGGTTAAAGGCGGTATCCAGCTCGGAGCGTCCGGTAAAACCGAAGGTATACGTCACCAACGGATACTGCGCCAGTTCTTCAATGGTAATTGCTTTTTTGCCCGCCAGCGGATGGTCAGGTGTCACCACAATAGCCCGATTCCAGTGATAGCATGGCAGCATCACCAAATCTTCATACAAATGAAGTGCTTCCGTGGCGATAGCGAAATCGGCATTACCTTTAGAGACAGCATCGGCGATTTGTGTCGGCGATCCCTGATGCATATGCAAAGAAACGCGAGGATAACGCTCAATGAAACCTTTGATGACATTCGGTAATGCATAGCGCGCCTGAGTATGCGTGGTGGCGATATATAGCGAGCCTTTATCTGGCCAGGTGTGTTCTCCGGCGACCGATTTAATAGCATCAACTTTCGACAGAACTTCACGAGCGATACGGATTATTTCCTGCCCGGCTGGAGTAACCTGCGTCAAATGCTTGCCGCTACGGGAAAAAATTTGAATACCCAGCTCATCTTCCAGCATTCTGACTTGCTTACTGATCCCAGGTTGTGATGTGTAAAGTCCTTCAGCCGTTGATGAGACGTTCAGGTTATGATTGACGACCTCAACAATATAGCGAAGTTGTTGTAATTTCATGTTAAACCATCCAATTAGACGCCATCAGAACATCGTTTTTTCGTCACGCCTGACGGGTGACTAATACGATTTAATAATAAAAAAGGTGCTAACTATAACCACTATATCATTTATAGCTTTAGTGTATAGGTGTGGAGATAAAATAATATGCAATAAAAAAGGGTCGCTTTTGCGACCCTTTGTTTTAAAAAACCAGAAAGAATTAAAGGTTATTTTTTACCTTCAACCCATTTGCCATCAACATAAAATGCTGACCAGCCAGTTGCCTTTCCGTCTTTTTCCGAAGAGACATATTGCTGCCTGGTTTTCCGGCTAAAGCGAACCATTGTCTTATTACCTTCTGGATCTTGCTGTGGCGCATCAGCCAGATAACGCAATTTTTCTGGTAAACGGTCGCGGAAGCGATAAAGCTCTTCCACCAGCGGCGCACGCGTTTCACGTGATTTCGGGAAAGTATTGGCAGCCAGGAACACACCGGCAGCGCCATCACGCAGCACGAAATAAGCATCCGATTTTTCGCACGGTAATTCTGGCAGCGGAACCGGATCTTCTTTCGGCGGCGCGACTTCACCGTTACGTAAAATCTTACGTGTGTTTTTACACTCTTCATTGGTGCAGGCCATGTATTTACCGAAACGCCCCATTTTCAGGTGCATTTCAGAACCACATTTTTCACACTCAACGATCGGGCCGTCATAACCTTTAATACGGAATTCGCCCTCTTCGATCTCATAACCGTCGCAGGTTGGATTATTACCACAGACATGCAACTTACGTTTTGGATCGATGAGATAGCTGTCCATCGCTGTACCGCATTTCGGGCAACGACGTTTGGCACGCAGCGCGTTGGTTTCAGCGTCTTCGCCTTCCAGCACGTTAAGCACTTCGTTTTCCGGCACCAGGTTAATGGTGGTTTTGCAACGCTCTTTCGGCGGCAGCGCATAGCCAGAACAGCCAAGGAATACCCCGGTGCTAGCTGTGCGAATCCCCATTTTGCGACCACAAGTCGGGCAGTCAATGCTGGTCAGAACCATCTGGTTCGGGCGCATACCACCCTCTTCCGGATCTTTTTCAGCTTTATCTAACTGCTGGGTGAAATCCGAGAAGAAGTGGTCCAGTACAGCTTTCCACTCTGCTTCGTGATTTGCCACCTGGTCGAGGCTGTTTTCCATCTGCGCGGTGAAGTCGTAGTTCATTAACTCGCGGAAATTCTCTTCCAGGCGATCGGTGACGATTTCGCCCATTTTTTCCGCATAGAAACGACGATTTTCTACTCGCACATAGCCACGATCCTGAATGGTCGAAATGATCGACGCATAGGTAGACGGACGACCGATACCACGTTTTTCCAGTTCTTTAACCAGCGATGCTTCACTGAAACGGGCTGGCGGCTTGGTAAAGTGCTGGGCTGGTGTCAGTTCAACGAGCGTCAGAGCATCGCCTTTATTGACTGCCGGTAAGATACGATCTTCATCGCCTTTACGCAGTGCAGGCATCACTTTTGTCCAGCCATCAAAGCGCAAAATACGACCGCGTGCTTTCAGGCGGAAATCGCCCGCACCAACGGTCAGCGTCGTGGAGTCATATTTCGCTGGGGTCATCTGGCAGGCAACGAACTGACGCCAGATTAACTGGTATAGTTTCTGCGCATCTGCTTCCATATCCTTCAGCGATTCCGCCATCACATTGACGTCAGAAGGACGAATCGCTTCGTGCGCTTCCTGAGAATTTTCTTTGCTGGCGTATTGGTTTGGACTTTCCGGCAGATATTTATTACCAAAATTATCGCTGATATAACCGCGAACCATGTTTACCGCGTCCTGACTCAGGTTAGTGGAGTCGGTACGCATGTAAGTGATATAGCCTGCTTCATACAGACGCTGTGCCATCATCATGGTTTTTTTCACGCCAAAACCAAGACGGGTGCTGGCAGCTTGTTGCAGCGTAGAGGTAATAAAAGGAGCGCCTGGTTTACTGGTTGTCGGTTTGTCTTCACGTTCCAGCACGCTGTAGCGGGCTTTTTCCAGCAGACTCACCGCAGCCTGAGTTTGTTCTTTGTTGACCGGGCGGAACGGTTTGTCATTCTGATGAGTCACCTGCAACGCCAACGCTTCACCAGAAGGCGTAGTCGTACTGGCATCGACTTCCCAGAATTCTTCCGGCACGAACGCTTTAATTTCACGCTCACGCTCGACCACCAGGCGGACCGCTACGGATTGCACACGTCCGGCGGAAAGACCGCGAGCGATCTTTTTCCACAGCAGCGGAGAAACCATATAACCCACAACGCGATCCATAAAGCGACGCGCCTGCTGGGCATTAACACGATCAATATTCAGTTCGCCGGGTTTGTTGAACGCCTGGCGGATCGCGTTTTTAGTAATTTCGTTAAACACCACTCGGCTATAACGCGCATCATCACCCCCAATCACTTCCCGCAGGTGCCATGCAATGGCTTCCCCTTCGCGGTCAAGGTCGGTTGCGAGATAGATGTGGTCGGCTTTTTCAGCCAGTTGTTTCAGTTCAGAGACGACCTTCTCTTTACCAGGCAACACTTCATAGTGCGCCTCCCAATTGTGCCACGGGTCAACCCCCATACGGTTGACGAGAGCGCCACGTTCATCCTTTTTAGGCTTTTTAGCCGTTTTGGTGGAGGTAGAGTCGGCACTCTTTTTAGCAGCTGAGCCACTGGTCGGCAAATCGCGGATGTGACCGACACTGGATTTCACCACGTAGTCACTACCCAGATACTTGTTGATCGTTTTGGCTTTTGCCGGGGACTCAACGATGACAAGAGCTTTACCCATATTCACCTTACCTAATTTGATTCTTCCAGGAATGCGTCGCACATTGATAAACCTTCCACTGGCAACGAGTTACCGATATGGACTCGCTCTCTGCGGATATCAACCCCTTGTCGTGACTCTGTTCACGAAAATTCCGGTGACTGAGTTAACAGGTCTTGGCCTACAGGCGCTATAGCACGACGGAATTTTGGTCGAATGTCAAGCAAATCTATTGCCAGATTGACGAAAGCGTCACACTGTACCTGATAAAATCCGTTACGCAACTTTATTAGCATGCAAAATCCAAAGTTGCCAGTAAGGCGCTCCTGACGCCAGCGTGGTATATTTGTCTGTATGCCATGCCTGGCGTAGACTAATGTCCTTGTTTAAGGAGTAAATAATGAACAAAGAGACACAACCCATCGACCGCGAAACGCTGTTGAAAGAGGCCAACAAAATCATTCGTGAGCATGAGGACACGCTCGCAGGAATTGAAGCCACCGGCGTCACGCAGCGTAATGGCGTGCTGGTGTTCACCGGCGATTACTTTTTAGATGAGCAAGGACTGCCGACAGCGAAAAGCACTGCGGTGTTTAATATGTTCAAACACCTGGCACACGTGTTCTCGGAAAAATACCATCTGGTAGATTAAAGCAAAACGCGAGGTTTTACCCTCGCGTTTATCTTTTACATCAACGGCTTTTGCCCGCGTTGCCACCAGCGTAGCAACAATCGGTCGGCGCTCTCTGCCGCACTGCCGGTGAATCGGTCGATCAACCGTTTACGCTGCATATAACGTACATTGACCACTTCACGACCTTCCATCAGGCTAAGAATGACTTCATCACTGGTGTTGATTTCGTCAACCAGGCCTTTCTCTACCGCCTGTTGCCCATACCAGTGTTCACCGGTAGCCACCTCTTCAATATCCAGAGACGGACGCATACGTTTTACAAAATCTTTAAATAGCTGATGTGTTTCGTTCAGTTCTTCGCGGAATTTTTCGCGCCCCTCTTCGGTATTTTCACCCAGCAATGTCAGCGTGCGCTTATATTGCCCGGCGGTGTGCAGTTCAATATCAATATCTTTGCTTTTCAGGAAGCGGTTAAAGTTGGGCATTTGCGCCACCACACCGATGGAGCCTACAATGGCAAACGGCGCGGAAACAATTTTGTCAGCCACGCAGGCCATCATGTACCCGCCGCTGGCAGCTACTTTATCTACCGTAACGGTTAAAGGAATGTTTTTATCGCGCAGACGCCGCAACTGCGAAGCTGCCAGGCCATAACCATGAACCATGCCGCCGGGGCTTTCCAGACGCAAAACAACCTGATCCCGTGGCTTAAATGCCGCGAGTACTGCGGTTATCTCTTCGCGTAACGAGTTAACTTCATGCGCGTCCATGCTGCCTTTGAAATCCAGTACCCAGACTCGGGGTTTACTGTCAGTCACCACCTCGCCCAGTTTGGCTTTCGCTTTCGCTGCTTTCGCTTCTTGCTTGTGCTTCTTCTTCTGCGCTTTGTGCCACTGCTTTTGCTGATGCGGATCCATCAACGCTGCTGCCAGTTCTTCTTTCATCTCCTTATATTGTTCGCTGAGATTGTTAACCCGTAACTCGCCACGCTGGCGTTTATTACGTTGAGCAACATTGACAATAATGGCGGCAACAGCCGCAATCGCCACAACAACAGTGACAATTTTCGCCAAAAACAAACCATATTCAGACAACAATTCCACGAGTCCCACCTTGGTTAAACAACGCTTTGCCTCACAGTTTACAACAGGCATCTTAAGCCGTCTCGCAGAGATATTCTTGACGAGAAAGTATGACAAAGTATTCATTTTGCGGCGTTATCGCCCCAGGCCGATTGAAATGCGCCTCTGTTTAAGGCATAACCCCTCAAAGTCATAAAGTACACTGGCAGCGCGACTGATGATGTCGTTGAGGAGTAGCCATGCATTACCAACCAAAACAAGATTTACTCAATGATCGTATTATCCTGGTAACCGGCGCCAGCGACGGCATTGGTCGTGAAGCCGCTCAGACTTATGCGCGTTATGGCGCGACAGTGATTTTACTGGGTCGTAATGAAGAAAAATTACGTCAGGTCGCCCAGCGTATGTTCGAAGAGACCGGACGTCATCCACAGTGGTTTATTCTCGATTTACTGACCTGCACATCCGAAGATTGCCATCAACTGGCACAGCGCATTGCCGTTAATTATCCGCGTCTGGACGGCGTTCTGCATAATGCCGGATTGCTTGGCGAAGTTTGCCCGATGAGCGAACAAAATCCACAGGTCTGGCAGGATGTCATGCAGGTCAACGTTAATGCCACCTTTATGCTGACCCAAGCACTGCTTCCTTTATTACTCAAATCGGACGCCGGTTCGCTGGTCTTTACCTCATCAAGCGTCGGCCGTCAGGGGCGAGCCAACTGGGGCGCATATGCGGTGTCGAAATTTGCCACCGAAGGGATGATGCAGGTACTTGCCGATGAATATCAGCAACGTCTGCGCGTTAACTGTATTAATCCAGGAGGTACGCGCACCGCAATGCGTGCCAGTGCCTTCCCGACGGAAGATCCGCAGAAACTCAAAACCCCCGCTGATATCATGCCACTTTACCTCTGGCTGATGGGCGATGATAGCCGCCGTAAAACCGGCATGACCTTTGACGCCCAACCGGGCCGTAAACCAGGAATTTCCCAATGAGTGATGAACGCTACCAACAGCGTCAGCAGCGAGTTAAAGAAAAAGTGGATGCCCGTGTGGCGCAGGCCCAGGATGAACGCGGCATTATTATCGTTTTTACTGGCAATGGAAAAGGCAAAACCACTGCGGCATTTGGTACGGCAACGCGCGCGGTAGGTCACGGAAAAAAAGTGGGCGTCGTGCAGTTTATTAAGGGCACCTGGCCTAACGGCGAACGAAATCTGCTGGAGCCGCACGGCGTCGAGTTTCAGGTGATGGCAACCGGCTTTACCTGGGATACACAAAACCGCGAGTCTGATACCGCCGCCTGCCGCGAAGTCTGGCAACATGCAAAACGAATGCTGGCTGATTCCTCGCTAGATATGGTTTTGCTCGATGAGCTGACGTATATGGTGGCGTATGACTATTTGCCACTGGAAGAAGTGATGCAGGCCTTAAATGATCGTCCACATCAGCAAACGGTGATTATCACGGGTCGTGGCTGTCATCGGGATATACTTGAGCTGGCAGATACCGTCAGTGAATTACGCCCCGTCAAACATGCGTTTGATGCAGGCGTTAAGGCGCAAATCGGGATTGATTATTAAGTGAAAGCACCTCAAAAGATCGTCTCTTGGGGTGCTTTAATCATAATTATATTCAAGCGGCAATAGCGAAATTCAGAATGCGTTTAATCTCACTCAAATGTCCCGGATATGCTTCATGATTCTCAGCGTCAACATCTTCAATAAATAATATCAGTTCAGTAATTAACGCATTCGCGTCTTCATAACTGATTGCGCTTAACTCTGGTGAGGTTTCAGTACCATAGTTAATCGTCAGGTTGTTCATAACCGAGAGGATAAGGATAAAATATTTATGGCAAACCTTGCATGTGGTTTTGTTGCCCAGGGTATTATACAGCATGTCGAGTAATGCCAGTATTCTACGATTTTGTACATCGTTCATAAAAATCCTCCTATAACATTATTCCGCTAGCAAGAAGTAGTTTTGCCAGCCCCTCAGACGCCTTTAATCCACTAATTACTTGTGCGCGTAATATTTCATTTAACCTTTTTTGTTCAGCCGCTGTGCGTGTTTTATTAGTGTATAAATTTTTCAGATAATCACCCTTATCTATAAAGGCATTTAAAGCCTCAATCGCGGGCATAGCTGGTGCCGATGCCTGTAGTCTGGTTTCATTCACATTGATTACTGAGCTTAGAAACTCTTTCCTGTTTTTCAGAGTGTTAAACTCTGTATTTCTTGAGTTTTTAGATATGTCATTATAATAAACCATATTATTATGCACATTCGCAAAGGTAAGTTTTTCCATTTTATTACTTTTTGTATAAATATCATTGCGCAAAACTTTCATATTATTTATAAGTCTTGCCCAGTTTTTATCTACCGTTTTACCTATTTTCCCAGAATTGACTTTTATTATATATAACTCATTGAAATAATTTACTAAATCTTTAACTGCTGCTGCAGATTGCTCTAAATCTTTCCCTGGTGAAACACCAAGTAATGCTTCCGCGTTGTTTGCGTGATCCAGAGCCTGTTTAAGTAATGCCACCTGCTGACTCTCAGTCGATGCCATATCTTCAGTCAGGAGTTCTACATAAGCACTCATGCTATTAATGACTTCCATTGAAGCAAGTAATTTCTTTTTTTCAAATGGAGCTAGTTGTACTTTTTCTGTCATTGGACCCGGCGGTTGGCATAAACTTTCGCCCTGTCGATTGTTCCCTACATCAATGGTATAATCAGGCCGCAATGCACACTCTGGATTAGTCGCATAAAAATTAACAAGAAAGTTTTCACGAGAAGCATAGTATTGTTTAAAGAAACTTGCATTCGCCGCAACCGCCTTGTTACCCGCAGAAATAACAGATTCAGCTTGTTCATTTTTTAATGCTTCGGTTGCACATCCTGAAAGCATTAACAGAGATAGAAATATTCCACTATATCTAATCATAACCCACCTCTTGACGTTGAGTTTATCTCAGATAATTAAATATTAATGTGGCTATTTCCGGGTATTATTCATAAGCAAGTATGAAATTAAATTAAAATACTGCGACTATTTATCATGCTTCAAATAAAGAAAAGGCCCCGTAGGGCCTTTATTTTATACTTAACTTAAATTAACCGTTATTATTACGTCCACCAGAACGACGACCGCCACTCACCTGACTGTGACGTTTCACCGCACGTCGAATTTGATTCGCCTTCATACGACGACGATCTTTTTCTACGGCAACTTTAGAACTGGTTTCTGGCGGTAGTTCCACCAGCTCACGCAAATAGTTAGTCTGGGCGAGATCCAGCTCCGTCCAGCCACCACGTGGCAGACCTTTCGGTAGAGGGATATCACCATAACGCACACGAATCAGGCGGCTAACCTGCACGCCAACCGCTTCCCACAAACGACGAACTTCACGGTTACGGCCTTCGGTCAGGGTAACGTTGTACCACTGGTTGATCCCTTCGCCGCCGCTGAACTTGATGGTTTTAAAGGCTGCCGGACCATCTTCCAGCTGCACGCCACGACTCAAATCACGCAGTTTCGCGTCGTCAACCTGACCAAATACACGCACGGCATATTCACGTTCAACTTCACGACTGGGGTGCATTAAACGGTTTGCCAGTTCACCGTCGGTGGTGAACAGCAACAGACCACAGGTATTAACGTCGAGACGACCTACGGCAATCCAGCGCGCACCACGCAGTTTTGGCAGACGATCAAACACTGTCGGACGCCCTTCCGGGTCGTTACGGGTACATAACTCACCTTCCGGCTTGTAATAGGCCAGAACGCGACAAATTTGCTCAGCGGACTCACGCACCGAAATAAGATGACCATCGATACGGATTTTCAGTCCAGGGGTAACTTCAACGCGATCGCCGAGTTTAGCAATTTTGCCATCAACACTCACGCGACCGGCTTCAATAATAGATTCGATTTCACGGCGAGAACCGTGGCCGGCACGCGCCAGCACTTTCTGTAGCTTTTCGCTCATAGAGCTTCCTTTTGGTGTCGCCTTCACAGGCGTCGAACAGGAGAATGAATGGCACCATTCAGTGCCATTTTAAGGCCGCGTAGTATACAGAGTTACGCTCTTATAAGAAAGGCTTCACATCACCCACGCCTTCACGCACCACGACCGGCGTATCATCGGTAAGATCAATAACCGTTGTTGGTTTCTGCCCGAGATAGCCGCCGTGAATAATCAAATCTACCTGTTTTTCCAGACGGTCTTTAATTTCTTCCGGATCGGATTCGGTAAATTCGCTGCCTGGCAGCATTAGCGAAGTGGAAAGCATCGGTTCGCCCAGTGCTTCAAGCAACGCCTGCGCAATCGGGTTAGAAGGCACACGCATACCGATGGTTTTGCGTTTTTCCTGCAACAAACGGCGTGGCACCTCTTTCGTTCCCTTCAGGATGAAAGTGTAGTTACCTGGCGTGTTGTTTTTCATCAGGCGAAACGCGACGTTATCCACAAAGGAATAGGTCGAGAGTTCGGAAAGATCGCGACACATCAGAGTAAAGTTGTGACCGTCCGGCAGCTGGCGAATACGACAAATACGCTCCATCGCGTTTTTATCTTCAATTTTACAGCCGAGCGCATAGCCGGAATCGGTTGGATAAACAATCACCCCGCCTTTACGCACGATCTCCACCGCCTGGTTGATCAGACGTTGCTGCGGGTTATCAGGATGAATATAAAAAAACTGACTCATAATTCCCTCTCTGTGGTGTTCTGCGGCTGTTCCCATAGCTGCCAGACGCCTTCAACGCCTGCGGGCAGCCAGAGTTTACGACCCAGTTCAATCCACGGGCACGGCTGATGAAAATCAGATCCTTGTGATGCCCATAAATGGTGCTGGCGGGCAAGTGTCGCCAGTTGGGTGCGTTCATTGGGCGATTGCTGGCACTGCGCGACTTCCATCGCGTCGCCGTGGTGTTCGGCAAAATGCGCAACCAATCTTTTCAGCCATTTAGCACTAAGATTGTACCGCCCAGGATGAGCAAGCACCGCCTTACCGCCAGAATGATGAATGACATCAATAGCTTGTTCTATTGTACACCACTGCGGCGGAACGTATCCGGTTTTCCCACGCGCCAGATATTTTTTAAAGACATCCGCCATTGAACTGGCTTTGCCGCATTCGACCAGAAAACGAGCAAAATGACCGCGCGTCACTGCGCCCCCCTGCGCCAGTCTTTGCGCGCCTTCCAGAGCACCAGGTATTTGCGCTTTTTCCAGTCTTTCAGCGATTAACTGCGCCCGCTGATTGCGCCGTGCTGTTTGCTGCGCCAGGAACTCACACATTAGCGGATGAGTAATATCAATATTCAGCCCGACAATATGAATTTCATGATTTTCCCATACGGTAGAAATTTCCACGCCTGGAATAAGATTCAGCGCCAGTCCTGAACGTGAAATTTCTTCTCTTGCTGGTGCGATTGCTGCTGTGGTGTCATGGTCAGTGATCGCCAGCGTGCCGACGCGCATGTCTACAGCACGGTGTACCAGCGCCTCTGGCGTCAGGCAGCCATCGGAAGCCGTGGTATGGCTGTGCAGGTCATAAATGACTGCGTAATTTGTGTCGCTCAAGGCGCACTCCCGTTTTGGAAAATGTTTTTTGCGCCGACATCATAACGGTTCTGACAAATATTCTGAAATGAGCTGTTGACAATCAATCATCGAACTAGTTAACTAGTACGCAAGTTCACGTAAAAAGGGTATCGACAATGAAAGCGATTTTCGTACTGAAAGGTTGGTGGCGCACTTCCTGAAACGGGCAGTGTATTCACCATGCGTAAAGCAATCAGATACCCAGCCCGCCTAATGAGCGGGCTTTTTTTTGAACAAAATTAACGAGAATAACAATGCAAACACAAAAACCGACTCTCGAACTGTTAACCTGCGAAGGTGCTTATCGCGACAATCCAACCGCACTTTTTCACCAGTTGTGTGGGGATCGTCCCGCAACGCTGCTGCTGGAATCCGCAGATATCGACAGCAAAGATGATTTAAAAAGCCTGCTGTTGGTGGACAGTGCGCTGCGCATTACAGCTTTAGGTGACACTGTCACAATCCAGTCGCTTTCCGGCAATGGTGAAGCCCTGCTGACACTACTGGATAACGCCCTGCCTGCGGGTGTGGAAAATGAACAATCACCAAACTGCCGTGTGCTGCGCTTCCCCCCTGTCAGTTCACTGCTGGATGAAGACGCTCGCTTATGCTCCCTTTCTGTTTTTGACGCTTTCCGCTTATTGCAGAATCTGTTGAATGTACCGAAGGAAGAACGAGAAGCAATGTTCTTCGGCGGCCTGTTCTCTTATGACCTGGTCGCAGGATTTGAAGATTTACCGCAACTAACGGCGGAAAATAGCTGCCCTGATTTCTGTTTTTATCTCGCTGAAACGCTGATGGTGATTGACCATCAGAAGAAAAGTACCCGTATTCAGGCCAGCCTGTTTGCTCCAAATGAAGAAGAAAAACAGCGCCTCACCGCACGCCTTGCTGAACTTCGCCAACAGCTAACCGAAACCGCACCGCCGCTGCCGGTGGTTTCTGTGCCGCATATGCGTTGTGAGTGTAATCAAAGTGATGAAGAGTTCGGCGGTGTCGTGCGTTCGTTGCAAAAAGCGATTCGCGCCGGAGAGATTTTCCAGGTCGTACCCTCTCGCCGTTTCTCACTGCCCTGCCCGTCACCGCTGGCGGCCTATTACGTGCTGAAAAAGAGTAATCCCAGCCCGTACATGTTTTTTATGCAGGATAATGATTTCACCCTGTTTGGCGCGTCGCCGGAAAGTTCGCTCAAGTATGACGCCACCAGTCGCCAGATTGAAATCTACCCGATTGCAGGAACACGCCCACGAGGTCGTCGCGCCGATGGTTCACTGGACAGAGACCTCGACAGCCGCATTGAACTGGAGATGCGTACCGACCATAAAGAGCTTTCGGAACATCTGATGTTGGTGGATCTCGCTCGTAATGACCTGGCGCGCATTTGCACTCCCGGCAGCCGCTACGTTGCCGACCTCACCAAAGTGGACCGTTACTCTTACGTGATGCATCTCGTCTCCCGCGTTGTCGGTGAATTGCGTCACGATCTCGACGCCCTGCACGCTTACCGCGCCTGTATGAATATGGGCACATTAAGTGGCGCGCCGAAAGTGCGTGCCATGCAGTTAATTGCCGAAGCAGAAGGTCGTCGACGCGGCAGTTACGGCGGCGCAGTAGGTTATTTCACCGCGCACGGCGATCTCGATACCTGCATTGTGATCCGCTCGGCGCTGGTGGAAAACGGCATCGCCACCGTGCAAGCCGGTGCTGGCGTGGTTCTTGATTCTGTTCCGCAGTCGGAAGCCGACGAAACCCGTAATAAAGCCCGCGCTGTACTGCGCGCTATCGCCACCGCGCATCATGCACAGGAGACTTTCTGATGGCTGACATTCTGCTGCTCGATAATATCGACTCTTTTACTTACAACCTGGCAGATCAGTTGCGCAGCAATGGTCATAACGTGGTGATTTACCGCAACCATATTCCGGCGCAGACCTTAATTGAACGCCTGGCGACGATGAGCAATCCGGTGCTGATGCTTTCTCCTGGCCCTGGTGTGCCGAGTGAAGCCGGTTGTATGCCGGAACTGCTTACCCGTCTGCGCGGCAAGCTGCCGATTATTGGCATTTGCCTCGGTCATCAGGCGATTGTCGAAGCCTATGGGGGGTATGTCGGACAAGCGGGCGAAATTTTGCACGGTAAAGCGTCGAGCATTGAACATGACGGTCAGGCGATGTTTGCCGGGTTAACAAACCCACTGCCGGTGGCGCGTTATCACTCGCTGGTTGGCAGTAACATTCCGGCCGGTTTAACCATCAATGCCCATTTTAATGGCATGGTAATGGCGGTTCGTCATGATGCGGATCGCGTTTGCGGATTCCAGTTCCATCCGGAATCCATTCTCACCACTCAGGGCGCTCGCCTGCTGGAACAAACGCTGGCCTGGGCGCAGCAAAAGCTGGAACCCACCAACACGCTGCAACCGATTCTGGAAAAACTGTATCAGGCGCAGACGCTTAGCCAGCAGGAAAGCCACCAGCTTTTTTCAGCGGTGGTGCGTGGCGAACTGAAACCGGAACAACTGGCAGCGGCGCTGGTGAGCATGAAAATTCGCGGCGAGCACCCGAACGAAATCGCCGGAGCAGCAACTGCGCTTCTGGAAAACGCTGCGCCGTTCCCGCGCCCGGATTATCTGTTTGCCGATATCGTCGGCACCGGCGGTGACGGCAGCAACAGTATCAACATTTCTACCGCCAGTGCTTTTGTTGCAGCAGCCTGTGGCCTGAAAGTGGCGAAACACGGCAACCGCAGTGTCTCCAGTAAATCGGGTTCGTCGGATCTGCTGGCAGCGTTTGGTATCAACCTGGATATGAATGCCGATAAATCGCGCCAGGCGCTGGACGAGTTAGGCGTTTGCTTCCTCTTCGCACCGAAATATCACACTGGATTCCGCCATGCGATGCCAGTTCGTCAGCAACTAAAAACCCGCACTCTGTTCAACGTGCTGGGGCCATTGATTAACCCGGCGCATCCGCCGCTGGCGTTAATTGGTGTTTATAGTCCGGAACTGGTGCTGCCGATTGCCGAAACCTTGCGCGTGCTGGGGTATCAACGCGCGGCGGTGGTGCACAGCGGCGGGATGGATGAAGTTTCATTACACGCGCCGACAATCGTTGCAGAGCTTCATGACGGCGAAATTAAGAGCTATCAGTTGACCGCAGAAGATTTTGGCCTGACTCCCTACCACCAGGAACAACTGGCAGGCGGAACGCCGGAAGAAAACCGTGACATTTTAACACGTTTGTTACAAGGTAAAGGCGACGCCGCCCATGAGGCAGCCGTCGCGGCGAATGTCGCCATGTTAATGCGCCTGCATGGCCAGGAAGATCTGCAAGCCAATGCGCAAACCGTTCTTGAGGTACTGCGCAGTGGTTCCGCTTACGACAGAGTCACCGCACTGGCGGCACGAGGGTAAATGATGCAAACCGTTTTAGCGAAAATCGTCGCAGACAAGGCGATTTGGATAGAAGCCCGCAAACAGCAGCAACCGCTGGCCAGTTTTCAGAATGAGGTTCAGCCGAGCACGCGACATTTTTATGATGCGCTACAGGGTGCGCGCACGGCGTTTATTCTGGAGTGCAAGAAAGCGTCGCCGTCAAAAGGCGTGATCCGTGATGATTTCGATCCAGCACGCATTGCCGCCATTTATAAACATTACGCTTCGGCAATTTCGGTGCTGACTGATGAGAAATATTTTCAGGGGAGCTTTGATTTCCTCCCCATCGTCAGCCAAATCGCCCCGCAGCCGATTTTATGTAAAGACTTCATTATCGACCCTTACCAGATCTATCTGGCGCGCTATTACCAGGCCGATGCCTGCTTATTAATGCTTTCAGTACTGGACGACGAACAGTATCGCCAGCTCGCTGCTGTCGCCCATAGTCTGGGGATGGGTGTGCTGACCGAAGTCAGTAATGAAGAGGAACTGGAGCGCGCCATTGCGCTGGGGGCAAAAGTCGTTGGCATCAACAACCGCGATCTGCGTGATTTGTCGATTGATCTCAACCGCACGCGCGAGCTTGCGCCGAAACTGGGGCACAACGTGACGGTGATCAGCGAGTCGGGTATCAACACTTACGCGCAAGTACGCGAGTTAAGCCACTTCGCTAATGGTTTTTTGATTGGCTCGGCGCTGATGGCGCACGACGATCTAAACGCCGCCGTGCGTCGGGTACTACTGGGTGAGAATAAAGTGTGTGGCCTGACTCGCCCACAAGATGCCAGAGCTGCTTATGACGCAGGCGCGATTTACGGCGGATTGATTTTTGTTGCGACATCACCGCGCTGCGTCAGCGTTGAACAGGCGCAGGAAGTAATAACTGCGGCGTCACTACAGTATGTCGGCGTGTTTCGTAACCACGACCTTACCGATGTGCTAGCAAAAGCGAATACCTTATCGCTGGCAGCAGTACAACTGCATGGCAATGAAGACCAGCAGTATATCGACGCACTGCGTGATGCTCTGCCAGCAAACGTTGCCATCTGGAAAGCATTGAGCGTTGGAGAAACCCTGCCCGCGCGCGATTTTCAGCACATTGATAAATATGTTTTCGACAACGGTCAGGGCGGGAGCGGGCAACGTTTCGACTGGTCACTGTTAAATGGTCAATCGCTTGGCAACGTCCTGCTGGCGGGGGGCTTAGGCGCAGATAACTGCGTGGAAGCGGCACAAACCGGCTGCGCCGGGCTTGATTTTAATTCTGCTGTAGAGTCACAACCGGGCATCAAAGATGCACATCTTTTGGCCTCGGTCTTTCAGACACTGCGCGCATATTAAGGAAAGGAACAATGACAACATTACTTAACCCCTATTTTGGTGAGTTTGGCGGCATGTACGTGCCACAAATCCTGATGCCTGCCCTGCGCCAGCTGGAAGAGGCCTTCGTCAGCGCGCAAAAAGATCCTGAATTTCAGACTCAGTTCAACGATCTGCTGAAAAACTATGCCGGACGTCCGACCGCGCTGACTAAATGCCAGAACATTACGGCGGGTACTAAAACCACGCTGTACCTGAAGCGCGAAGATTTATTGCACGGCGGCGCACATAAAACCAACCAGGTGCTCGGTCAGGCTTTACTGGCGAAGCGGATGGGTAAAATCGAAATCATCGCCGAAACCGGTGCCGGTCAGCATGGCGTGGCGTCTGCCCTTGCCAGCGCCCTGCTCGGCCTGAAATGCCGCATTTATATGGGAGCCAAAGACGTTGAACGCCAGTCGCCTAACGTTTTTCGTATGCGCTTAATGGGTGCAGAAGTAATCCCGGTGCATAGCGGTTCGGCGACGCTGAAAGATGCCTGTAATGAGGCGCTGCGCGACTGGTCAGGCAGTTATGAAACCGCGCACTATATGCTGGGCACCGCAGCTGGCCCGCATCCTTACCCGACCATTGTGCGTGAGTTTCAGCGGATGATTGGCGAAGAAACGAAAGCGCAAATTCTGGAAAGAGAAGGTCGCCTGCCGGATGCCGTTATCGCCTGCGTTGGCGGTGGTTCTAATGCCATCGGTATGTTTGCTGATTTCATCAACGAAACCGACGTCTGCCTGATTGGCGTGGAGCCTGGCGGTCACGGTATCGAAACCGGCGAGCACGGCGCACCGTTAAAACATGGTCGCGTGGGCATCTATTTCGGTATGAAAGCGCCGATGATGCAGACTGAAGACGGGCAGATTGAAGAATCATACTCCATCTCCGCCGGACTGGATTTCCCGTCCGTCGGCCCGCAACATGCGTATCTCAACAGCATTGGACGCGCAGATTACGTGTCAATTACCGATGATGAAGCACTGGAAGCCTTTAAAACGCTGTGCCTGCATGAAGGGATTATTCCTGCGCTGGAATCCTCCCATGCCCTGGCTCATGCGCTGAAAATGATGCGCGAAAATCCGGAAAAAGAGCAGCTGCTGGTGGTTAACCTTTCCGGTCGCGGCGATAAAGACATCTTCACCGTTCACGATATTTTGAAAGCACGAGGGGAAATCTGATGGAACGCTATGAAACTCTGTTTGCCCAGTTGAAGGAGCGCAAAGAAGGCGCATTTGTTCCTTTCGTGACTCTCGGTGACCCTGGCATTGAGCAGTCGCTGAAAATTATCGATACGCTAATTGAAGCTGGTGCTGACGCGCTGGAGTTAGGCATCCCCTTCTCCGACCCACTCGCGGATGGCCCGACCATTCAAAACGCGACTCTGCGTGCTTTTGCGGCAGGAGTGACCCCGGCGCAGTGCTTTGAGATGCTGGCACTGATTCGCCAGAAGCACCCGACCATTCCCATCGGCCTTTTGATGTACGCCAATCTGGTGTTTAACAAAGGCATTGATGAGTTTTATGCCCAGTGCGAGAAAGCCGGCATCGATTCGGTGCTGGTTGCCGATGTGCCCGTGGAAGAGTCTGCGCCCTTCCGTCAGGCCGCGTTGCGCCATAATGTCGCACCTATCTTTATCTGCCCGCCGAATGCCGATGATGATTTGCTGCGCCAGATTGCTTCTTACGGTCGTGGTTACACCTATTTACTGTCGCGAGCAGGCGTGACCGGAGCTGAAAAACGCGCCGCGTTACCCCTCAATCATCTGGTCGCGAAGCTGAAAGAGTACAACGCTGCGCCTCCGTTACAAGGGTTTGGTATTTCTGCCCCGGAACAGGTAAAAGCAGCGATTGATGCAGGAGCTGCGGGCGCGATTTCTGGTTCGGCAATTGTTAAAATCATCGAGCAACATATTAATGAGCCAGAGAAAATGCTGGTAGCATTGAAAGCTTTTGTACAACCGATGAAAGCGGCAACACGCAGTTAATCCCACAGCCGTCAGTTCTGCTGACGGCATTTTGTATTCCTTTAACGAAGCCAGAAAAATCTTAATTTTATTTATTATTTGCCTTTTTACCGTTTTGCTTAACCCTAACATACGTCAACTTACGTCATTTTTCCGCCCAACAGTAATATAATCAAACAAATTAATCCCGCAACATAACACCAGTAAAATCAATAATTTTTCCTAAGTCACTTATTCCTCAGGCAATTGTTAATATACCTAGAAGTTTCCTCAAAAATATATTTCCCACCCTCCTTCTTGCCACACTTAATTTGACTAATTCTCATTAGCGGCTAATTTTAATGAGTGTCGACACACAACACTCATATTAATGAAACAATGCAACGCAACGGGAGAAATAACATGGCCGAACATCGTGGTGGTTCAGGAAATTTCGCCGAAGACCGTGAGAAGGCATCCGACGCAGGTCGTAAAGGCGGTCAGCACAGCGGCGGTAATTTTAAAAATGATCCGCAACGCGCATCCGAAGCGGGTAAAAAAGGCGGTCAACAAAGCGGTGGTAATAAATCAGGAAAATCCTGATCCACTGTTAATTATTAATATCAGCTGATAAAGATAATTGCATCTGCGAGCCTTCTGGCTCGCAGTAATTTCACTGGAGAAAAATATGAATATGAAGACCATTGAAGATGTATTTATTCACCTGCTTTCAGACACCTACAGCGCAGAAAAACAGTTAACTCGCGCGCTGGCAAAACTTTCCAGAGCGACATCTAACGAAAAATTAAGCCAGGCCTTTCATGCGCACCTTGAGGAAACTCATGGACAGATAGAACGTATTGATCAAGTCGTAGAATCCGAATCAAATCTTAAAATTAAACGCATGAAGTGTGTAGCAATGGAAGGACTCATTGAAGAAGCTAATGAGGTCATCGAAAGCACCGAGAAAAACGAAGTGCGTGATGCCGCACTGATTGCCGCCGCACAGAAAGTCGAGCACTATGAGATTGCCAGTTACGGGACATTAGCGACCCTGGCTGAACAGTTAGGTTATCGTAAAGCAGCGAAGCTTCTTAAAGAAACCCTGGAAGAAGAAAAGGCTACCGATATCAAACTGACTGATCTGGCCCTTAATAACGTAAATAAGAAAGCCGAAAATAAAGCCTGAAATATGAACTTAAACTTTCAGTAATTTTATAAAGAGGACATTTTCATGAATCGTATTGAACATTATCATGACTGGCTACGTGACGCCCATGCAATGGAAAAGCAAGCAGAATCTATGCTTGAATCAATGGCCAGCCGCATAGATAATTATCCTGATTTACGCGTACGTATTGAACAACATCTTAGCGAAACTAAAAACCAGATTGTTCAACTGGAAACTATTCTTGACCGTAATGACATTTCGCGCTCAGTCATTAAAGATTCGATGAGTAAAATGGCGGCGCTTGGGCAGTCTATTGGTGGTATTTTCCCTTCTGATGAAATTGTAAAAGGTTCAATTAGCGGCTATGTCTTCGAGCAATTTGAAATCGCCTGCTATACCTCACTATTAGCTGCGGCAAAAAATGCCGGTGATACCGCCTCTATTCCGGTCATCGAAGCGATTTTAAATGAGGAAAAGCAGATGGCCGACTGGCTGATTCAGCATATTCCGCAAACAACTGAGAAATTTTTAATTCGCTCTGAAGCTGATGGCGTAGAAGCGAAGAAATAATACCCTTTATGCCATGTCCTTATTGACCCCGTAATTACGGGTCATTTTTGCGGGGAATTAAAAGCGATAACCTGCTGAGAACATAAACACCCACGGATCGAGGCGTACGCTATCGTGTTGCTGTGCACCGCCCAGCTTATAATTGGCGGTAGTATCGATATCCATGTACCAGACTGGCAGGTTTTGAAAAAGGTAATAACCATTTGTTTATAAAAAGAAAAACAAGACTTTTAGTCGCTTTTTTATACCGATTCCCTGCTACATTAACTGTTTGATTTCGTTGAACTCTTTTTTATTTTTGCAGGGGCTTATTCCTGTCAAATTGGTCTTCTCCCACCCGATACATCCACATATCGGTTGTTTGCCATACCAACGAATTTTCAGTATCCATAAAATGTTCATTTTTGTAGCGCAAAGCCCTGAATATTTAATCAGGGCTTTTTATGTAATGGAATGCATTCAACCGCGCCAGACTCGCCATTATCATCAAAAAATCGGCCCCCCTGCCGTGCAAAAATGCGAACAACATCACTCCACTAATCAGCCTGTTATGGCATGATTAGCACGCTGACCATTATAAAAACCTGATATGTAGTGGCACACTAAATTTGGTCACCTGATTAATGTTTAGCGATATTACAACAGGCACTCAATGAATACATGTTATAAGGCTCTCGCTCAGGAGCACTGAATCGTTCCATTCCTGAATTAAATTTCTGCGACTCTTCCATCACTATCTCCTGATAAATAATATCATGCGACCACGGTCGCACGGCTCTGAATACACGTCCTGTTTATCCCCCCTCACACAGGACTGGCGAGCATGAGGGACAAACTCGCGAATCATAAACGCGGTAAAAAACCGGTGTGCATCGTTTTTGATTATCCCCGCACACTCGCGCAGAGGAGTATCCCGTAATGGCTGCGGTCTCTGTTAATGCGGGAACACGGCGACGATACAGCGCCAGTTATGGGTATGAAAATCCTCACTATCGCAAAGCTATATCAACCTGTAGTGATGCGAAATTACCCGTAGCAAAAGGTATCTCCGCACATCTGCAAGAACACAGCCTTAAACACTCAGATGAAATAATGATTTGTTAAGATTTATATTATATGTTCGACATGGTACAACACTTAAGGGATGAAATATGAACAGATACTCTAAACTTCAAATTCAATTACATTGGCTGACTCTCGTATTAATAGCTATAGCCTGTGCTGCCATGGAACTTCGAGGTTTGTTTCCTAAAGGGTCTTCCGCCTATTTGCTTATGAGAGAAACACATTACAATGCTGGTATATTTATCCTTCTACTGATGATAATAAGAGTAATTATCAATAATAAATATATAACACCAGCTATTACGCCGCCCCCACCTGCATGGCAAATGATATCAGCCAAATTCATGCAAACCCTGTTATACATATCTTTTTTGGTGTTACCAATATCAGGACTTGCAATCATGGTTTTTGGAGGTAAAGCATGGAGCCTTCTGGGGATTGATATTCCCACTTTCGCTAACACCGACGGAGAAGTAAAATCCGTAGCCAAGACTATTCATGAATCACTTGCAAACATTGGTTATTTATTAATCACACTCCATGCTGGCGCTGCATTAATTCATCATTATATTCAGAAGGACAATACACTTGTCAGAATGCTCCCTGAGCACCAGCATGATAAAAAGTGAGGAAGAGAAGAACCATCACTCTGACAGGTATTTTATAATACCTGTCACACTCTGTACCTCAGTTTCAGTGACTATTAGTACGTCTCTGTCAGATAATTTGAATCTCTGACTAAATTATAAATGCGTTCACATGTCAATCCAGCGCGGTAATTTTCGTCAGCTCGTTTAGCATAATATCCAGCTTCTTCTGCAAGGCTTCCGGGCATGTCGGCGAGCATTGCGACGTTGCTTTCGATTGTTTTGCTTCTGACGGTAGCGGCAATATTTGCGGTATGCTCTGCCGATTCCAGTCTGACTGGTAAGCCTTGTTGCTTTTTCCCGCAACTGACTAACAGTGGCAGATAAACCAGCAACAGTAGCATTGGCTTTGACAGCTTTCTCTTGTGCATCTTTGACAGCCTCATCACGGGCAACAATACGCCCCTGTTCAATCCTCCTGGTAGCAATCTGCGTATTAACAATCTGCGACGACTCTTCACTGTCCCGCTCAGCCCATTTCGTTTGCCATTCTCTTTCACACCAGACATTTCCGGCAATAAATGAGCCAATTGACAGCAATACAATGGCCACAAGCTTAATCAATTATCTATCCCCCAGCACGTCAGCATGCTTTCCTGGTCACGCCGTGATACCTGACCGTAGCAGTTGTTTGAGCGAATACGGCAGTCTTTGCCACCATCCTTAATCCACCAGCGAATCGCCTCGCAGGCACCTTTACGATCACCGGCATTAAGCCGCTTATAAAACGTCGACGGGAAACACTTACCTGGGCCAATGTTGTACGGACAGAACGACGCGATACCTGCTTTCTGCGGCTCAGTCAGCGATACCTGGATATTTTCCTCCACCCACGCCAGCGCCTTATTGCGCTCGATGGCGTTCACCTGCTCGCATTTTGTCTTCGTCAGTTTCATGCCAGGAACGACAGGCTTACCGTCCACCATTGTGGCACCACGGCAGATGGTCCAGATACCCGTACCATCACGGTATGCTGTTATGTGGTTGCCTTCCTTTTCATCCAGAAACTGGTCGAGAATTTCAGGCGCAGAAGCCCCTGCGGCAATCATCGCCAGAACGGCAGCCGACAGGCCGTATTTGATTTTTGCACTCATGGATATTTATCAGGATTTATCGGTTTCTCATTCCATGGTATGTCTGGTGCGTAATCCAACATTCACAACACATATAATCAATATACTCACCGGGACACATCAGATAACAACAAATGAGATTTTATAAATGAATAACAAAGACAATTTACGCAGGGAGTTTTTGCAGGTAATGAATGAAAATATTAAGTCAGAGCTCCGGAGACTTATCACGGATAATAGCGAAACCACTAGAGCCATTCTCGCAGAGCCTTACGGCAAACTGTCAACAGAAACGATGGATATCGTTATCACCACATTAACACCATTAATGCTTCAGCATCTGAAACACCATATTAACAAATGGGTTAATGAGGAATTCAGTCGCCCTGATTGCCCATGGGATAAGAATTATGCATGCCTGCAAAAAAAGCGAATTTTCAATAATCTATCATTAAAATTCAGATAGCCAGAAACCTGTAGTACCCCTTTTTCCCTTGGTTCCCATGACAGGCACAAACCATAATGTACTTTACTGAATGGTGGTTATCAGAATCACAAAGAAGAGGCTTCATCAGCGATGCTTCCTTTTCTGCACCACTGACCAGTGCTTCAATCCCCGCAACAACCTGAAAATCCCCCATTATCCAGGCAATCATGTATCCCTTTAACAACCAGTTAGTATTTTTTATTCATCACCTACTCTCCACGCGCCGCCTTACGACGATCATCTTTAATTTTGAAATACAGATTCGTCAGGTACGTCAGCAAACCAAACAGCAGACTCCCCAGCACACCTATCGCCGCCCACTGAGACGGGGATAGCCTGTCCAGCAACTGCAGAAACCAGTATCCCGTCCCCACCGCAGACGTGGTGTATGACACTCCTGTTGTGATTTTTTCCATCTGGTACATATCCCCGCCTCCCGTTCACCGAAAGCGCACGATAACAAAAGACCACCGCGATATGCTGGTGGCCTGTGCGTCATGTATCACAGCATGGTCGCTGGTTCAGGCTGCAGTACATCAGCCGGTTGTTCTCCAGCACCGGGTTGTGCCTCAGGTTGTTCGCTGCTGTTTTCCACCGGAGAGTCTGCTGTATTCTCACCATCCCCTGCCTGTGGCGCAGATGCCCCCTCAGCAGGTCCGATAAGCTCATCCAGAATCGCTTCCACATCAGCATCAATCTGAGCCTCAAACGTTTTACGGATAGATGCTTTCAGCGTACCGCGTACTTCTTCAGTGCGCAGCGCAGACTTCACTGCATCAGCAGTGACAAGTTTTTTCATTTCTGTCATGGGATTTTCTCGCTGTGAGATGTGATTACGGGAGGGGGGGAGCTTTTGGCTCAGCTGACTGACTGGCGCTGATTTTTTCAGCCGCCATGGCATCAATTTTTTTACGGATGTAGTTACGGATGATTTTATAACCGCCACTCACCAGATATAAGACACATACCACCGTGCAGAAATACAATAAAATAAGCTGTAAAAATATCATTATCCCTCCCAATTATTGATATGGTGTTGACATCGTTAATACCTGTTGGTTAAAAAAGCGTCCTGCATTTTTTGCTTTGGACATAACGACCTCTGCCGCCGGTTTCCTTGTTTTCCCTTTCCCGGCGGCATTTTTTTATCCTGCTGACGGGTTATTCACTTCCACCATAATGCTGCCAATCAGTACCGGATACGTTGCATTACTGGTGATATCGGTCAGGCGTAACTTGTCTGCCGCCAGTGTCCCTACCGGAGACTGCGACAGCATGAACGGTGTCCCGTCCTGTCCATCAATCACCGGCGTCACCTGAATGCTGGTAATATGCCCGTACGGCCTGCATAAGTGACGACATATGGATGTATTTCAGATGATGTACCCACCTTGTGGTTCATTCGCATAAAAGAAGCCCCTCCAAAGAGGGGCTGATGGCCGCATTTACTTCCATCGTCGGTATGACGCCGGGAGCCTCCCGGTGAATCCTGCAATGACCAGACAGGATACGTAACTGGCCTATGCGATAACGCGACCAAACATATGTCATTCTTCCCATCTGCACAGGGGGATTCACAATGCGATTATTATTTGAATAACAGAAACCCAAGGAAGAACAACACTGTGATATTAATAAAACTCAATATTCATATTTTATTATCGAATACAGAAATAAAAACCTTTACCACCTCCAGATAATAATAATCACTATGGATTTGCCCCTATATTTCCAGACACCTGTTATCACTTAACCCATTACTGGCCT
>NZ_PTRI01000020.1:0-92755 GCF_002965965.1 Escherichia sp. MOD1-EC5495 | reverse complement strand
AGGCCAGTAATGGGTTAAGTGATAACAGGTGTCTGGAAATATAGGGGCAAATCCATCCATATTGTAGATGCTTTGTTGCTTTAAGAGCTTCCAGCTCTGCATGATGATGTCCTTAAATTTGGCATTTCTGAACAAGGGAGAGTAACAACGGGCGGGAGGTGAGGGGAATAAATGATTTCTGAAAAGTCCGGTAGCGGAACATTACCGCCACCGGGAGAATTTGCGCGTTAGCCGCCGAACTGGTCGGGATCGGAACCGAGACGTTTACCTTGATCGAGTTTTGCGATTTCACCAAGTTCGTCTTTGTCGAGACGGAAATCCCAGACATCAAAGTTTTCGGCAATGCGTGAAGGCGTGACCGATTTCGGGATCACCACCAGACCGTTATCCAGATGCCAGCGGATAACAATTTGTGCCGGTGTTTTGCCGTATTTATCCGCCAGGTAGCGAATGACTTTCTGATCGAAAACGCCTTTCCCACCTTGCGCTAATGGGCTCCAGGATTCGGTCTGGATTTTGTGCGTAGCGTTCCAGGCGTGAAGCTGGCGTTGCTGCATCAGCGGGTGAAGTTCGATCTGATTAATAACAGGCGTCACGCCAGTTTCGTCGATCAGACGTTGCAGGTGGTGGATCTGGAAGTTACAGACGCCAATGCTTTTGATTAATCCTTCTTTTTGCAGCTCAATCATTCCTTTCCACGCCTCGACATAGTGATCGATAGCGGGAACGGGCCAGTGCATTAAGTAAAGGTCGATATAATCAAGCTGAAGTTTTTTCAGGCTGTCGAGCAGTGCTTCGCGGGGGCGTTTGTGGTCGTCGTTCCACAGTTTGGTTGTAATGAACAACTCTTCTCTGGCAAGAGTGGCATTTTTCAGCGCCTTGCCGACACCTTCTTCGTTTTTATAGGCAGCGGCGGTATCAATCGAGCGATATCCCACTTCTAACGCTTTTTGGATAGCGGTGATGACTTCCTCATTACTTGCTTGCCAGACACCCAGTCCCAGCTGGGGCATGACATTGCCATCCTGTAGCTTAATAACGGTTGGATTAGCCATACGTTCCTCCTTTTATATGAACTCACCGGAGCAGGCTCCGGTGAGTTGGTGTGAACTTAAGTCTGGACGAAATACCCAAAAACGAAAGTTTGAGGAGGAAAAAGCTTAACGAGCAGCTTCGTAAATGCGGCGGCTGACATCCAGCGTAATGTCATGATTTTCGCCCAGTTGGGTCATGCCGTGTTCTTCCAGTTTCTTCAGCAATGCCGGGATGGAGCTGCCGTCCAGACCGTAGTCGGAGAGGCGGGTTGGCACGCCCAATTGCTCGAAGAAGTTGCGGGTCGCGGCAATTGCGGCGTCAATACGCTCATCGTCGGAACCTTCAGTGATGTTCCAGACGCGTTCAGCATATTGCAGCAGTTTTGCGCGCTTGGTGTCGCGTTTTTCATTCCACAGGGCAGGCAGAACGATAGCCAGCGTTTGCGCGTGATCCAGACCGTGCATCGCAGTCAGTTCGTGTCCCAGCATATGCGTTGCCCAGTCCTGTGGTACGCCAGCGCCAATCAAACCGTTCAGCGCCTGGGTTGCCGCCCACATGACGTTAGCGCGTACATCGTAGTTTTCTGGCTCTTTCAGGGCTTTCGGGCCATCTTCGAGAAGCGTCAGCAAAATACCTTCTGCGAAGCGATCCTGAATTTTGGCATCAACCGGTTTGGTAACATACTGTTCCACGGTGTGTACAAAGGCGTCCACTACGCCGTTAGCCACCTGACGCGGCGGCAGGGTGTAGGTATAAATCGGATCGAGCACGGCAAATACGGGCTGAACATGGGCAGAATGGAACGCCTGCTTGTCGCCGGTGGTTTTACGGGAGATCACCGCACCTGCGTTGGATTCTGAACCGGTCGCTGGCAGTGTCAGCACACAGCCCATTGGGATGGCGCTTTTAATCTCTTTACCGCCAGTTTGTAGGATGTGCCACGGATCGACATTCTCAGGATAATTTGCCGCTGCGGCGATAAATTTGGTGCCGTCCAGTACGGAACCGCCGCCAACCGCCAGCAGGAAAGTCACTTTCTGTTCGCGAACCAGTTTCACGGCGTTCATCAGCGTTTCATAAGCCGGGTTTGGCTCGATACCGCCAAACTCCAGCACATCCATACCTTTCAGCGCATCCAGAACTTGATCGAGAACGCCAGTTTTTTTCACGCTGCCGCCGCCGTAGGTAATCAATACGCGAGCATCGTGAGGAATTTGTTCGCGTAAACCAGCGATAGCGCCTTTACCAAACAAAATACGGGTTGGGGTGTGCAGATTAAAGTTGTTCATTACTTGCTCCCTTTGCTGGGCCAATATTAGGGCAGAGATCGGTCTGCCTGATGTTTTTCATTGTGGTCGCCAGCGTCGCAGCTCTCAATGCTCATTTCTGCCAATGTCTTGCCTATTTCTCCAGAGTACTGGAGAAATGGTACAAAATTGCGCACAATCAAATTGCCGCATTATTCTTAAGAAATTACGCGATATGAAACGTGAAGAGATTTGCCGCCTGCTGACGGACAAAATTAATAACCTGAAAAATAAAGAAAATAGTTTGTCTGAGCTATTGCCCGATGTGCGCTTATTGTATGGCGAGAACCCCGGCGCACGTACGCCGGTGATGTATGAACCTGGCATCATAATTCTCTTTTCCGGGCATAAAATCGGCTATATCAATGAACGCGTGTTTCGTTATGATGCCAATGAATATCTGCTGCTGACGGTGCCGTTACCGTTTGAGTGCGAAACCTATGCCACGCCGGAGGTGCCATTAGCGGGCTTACGTCTCAACGTCGATATTTTGCAGTTACAGGAACTGTTGATGGACATTGGTGAAGATGAGCATTTCCAGCCGTCGATGGCTGCCAGTGGCATAAACTCCGCTACGTTGTCAGAAGAGATTTTATGCGCGGCGGAGCGGTTACTGGACGTGATGGAGCGACCGCTGGATGCGCGCATTCTTGGTAAACAGATCATCCGCGAAATTCTTTACTACGTGCTGACCGGACCTTGCGGTGGCGCATTACTGGCGCTGGTCAGTCGTCAGACTCACTTCAGCCTGATTAGCCGCGTGCTGAAACGGATTGAGAATAAATACACCGAAAACCTGAGCGTCGAGCAACTGGCGGCAGAAGCTAACATGAGCGTTTCAGCGTTCCACCATAATTTTAAGTCTGTCACCAGCACCTCACCGTTGCAGTATTTGAAGAACTACCGACTGCATAAGGCGCGGATGATGATAATCCATGATGGCATGAAGGCCAGCGCGGCGGCGATGCGCGTCGGCTACGAAAGTGCGTCGCAATTTAGCCGTGAGTTTAAACGCTACTTCGGTGTGACGCCGGGGGAAGATGCGGCAAGAATGCGGGCGATGCAGGGGAGTTAAATGTGTTCCCGGCATCGCCGCCGGGAACGGAGAAAAACGTCAGGCGTTACCGTATTTCTTTTTAATCACCACAAACAGCGTGCCTAACAGGCCGGCGGTTAACAGGGCAATCGGCAGGATCATCAGGAATGTCATTACCTGATCTTCATGGCGTTTAACGAACGGGATCATGCTCAAGGCATAGCCGAAACCGGTCACCACGCTGACCCATAGCAATCCACTTAACCAGTTGAAAAACTGGAAGCGGCGGTTTGGCAGACCGGAAATCCCCGCCATGGTTGGTAGCAGCGTGCGGACAAATGCAAGAAAACGTCCAGCCAGCAAAGCCAGCAAACCGTGGCGGTCAAACATACAGGTGGCGCGCTGATGATATTTAGCGGGGAGCTGTGCCAGCCAGCCTTTCACCGTTTTGGTATTACCTAGCCAACGCCCCTGAATATAACTTAACCAGCAGCCCAGGCTGGCTGCGGCAGTCAGAATCACGATTGTTGGCAGAAAATCCATCACCCCCTGGGCAATCAGTGCGCCAGCCAGTATCAACAAGCTGTCGCCTGGCAAAAATGAAGCGGGCAGCAGACCGTTTTCTAAAAACAGCGTGGCAAACATGACAAAGTAAACAACGCTAACAATATGAGGATCCGCCAGCGCGGCAAAGTCGTGTTGCCAGAGCGCAGCGATAATGTCTTGAATAACAGCCATGGACTTTCCTGTGGAACAGCGTTTAAGCCTTTATTTGCCTATTGTACTCCTGAATCGTCCGGGACGCCTTGATCCCGGACGCAACAATTTAAGACTATTCACAATTAAATGTCTGCAAAATTGTCCAAATTTGGCAATGTTACACAATTCGGGTAAAGCCCGCGTCCAGATCGGCAATCAGATCGTCGACGTTTTCCAGACCAATATGCAGGCGAATCAACGTGCCGCTGAAATCAATCTTTCCTTGCGGGCGAATGGCGGCGATATGTTCCGGTTGATTTGCAAGGATCAACGATTCATATCCTCCCCACGAGTAGGCCATGCTGAATAAACTGAAGTTATCCAGATAGTTCGCCAGTTCTTCATCGTTGAGTTTTTTCTTCAACACAAAGGAAAATAGTCCGCTGCTGCCTGTAAAGTCTCGTTGCCAGAATTCGTGACCTTTACTGCCCGGCAGAGCAGGGTGGTTAACCCGTTCAACCTGCGGATGTTCCGCCAGCCATTCAGCCACTTTCAGGCTGCTTTCATGATGTTGACGCAGACGCACACCTAAAGTGCGCAGGCCACGGCTGGTCATATAAGCGGTGTCGGCATCGACCATTTGTCCCATCAGATAAGCATTCTCCCGCAGTTGCTCCCAGCATCGGGCATTACATACTGCAGTGCCGATCATTGCATCCGAGTGGCCTACCAGATATTTGGTGGCGGCCTGAATGGAAACATCAATGCCAAAATCAAGGGCTTTAAACAGCACCCCGGCAGCCCAGGTGTTATCGATCATAATGATGGCGTCCGGCACCACGCTGCGCACGGCGGAGACAATCGCCGGAACATCATGCACTTCCATGGTGATGGAGCCTGGCGATTCCAGAAAGACGATTTTAGTGTTTGGTTGCAGATGTTTAACGATATCCGCGCCAATCAGCGGATCAAACCACGATGTCGTTACGCCCAGTTTGCTGAGGATTTTGCTACAGAAATCCTGACTTGGTTCGTAGGCGGTGTTGGTCATCAACACATGATCGCCCTGTTCGACAAAAGCAAGGATGGAATTGGCAACCGCTGCCGCACCGCAAGGAAACAGTGCACAGCCGGCGCCACCTTCCAGTTCGCACATTGCTTCTTGTAACGAGAAGTGGGTTAACGTTCCGCGCCGTCCATAGAACAACTCGCCGTTGGCGCGATTACGCGTCGCATGTTTTTTCGCTTCAACGCTGTCAAAAACCAGCGAAGAGGCGCGCTGAATCACGCTATTCACCGCGCCGAGAGTGTATTTTTTGCTGCGTCCTGCATTCACCAGTTGAGTATCAAGCTTTTTGTCCGCCATGTCGGTATTCCTGTTTTTATACGTCTGGATGTCTAAACTAGCATGAATAATTGCGAGCGCATCCTGAAGAATTGGCATAAAGAAGAAAATTTTCGCAAATGGCGTTCTGGTGGCTTTTTTACTGCGTAAACGCAAGGAAAAGAAAGCAAAGGTACGGCAGTATGCAAATAGTAATGAGAACGACTATCAATTCGACGTCGTTTTGATATTATTATGCGCAGATTTTGTGACTTGCGTCCTGGAGATACACAGTGGGTAATAATTTAATGCAGACGGATCTTTCCGTCTGGGGTATGTATCAGCACGCCGATATTGTCGTTAAGTGCGTGATGATTGGGCTTATTTTGGCCTCCGTAGTCACCTGGGCAATCTTCTTCAGTAAGAGCGTAGAGTTCTTCAATCAGAAGCGTCGCCTTAAGCGCGAGCAGCAACTGCTGGCTGAAGCGCGTTCCTTAAACCAGGCCAACGATATCGCCGCTGATTTTGGTAGCAAAAGCTTAAGCCTGCATTTGCTCAATGAAGCGCAGAACGAGCTGGAATTGTCAGAAGGCAGCGACGATAACGAAGGTATTAAAGAGCGTACCAGCTTCCGCCTGGAGCGTCGGGTCGCCGCAGTGGGGCGTCAAATGGGACGCGGTAACGGCTATCTGGCAACCATTGGCGCGATTTCGCCGTTCGTTGGTCTGTTTGGTACGGTCTGGGGCATCATGAACAGCTTTATTGGTATCGCGCAAACGCAGACCACGAATTTGGCGGTGGTAGCACCGGGTATCGCAGAAGCTCTGTTAGCAACGGCAATCGGCCTGGTGGCAGCGATTCCGGCGGTCGTTATCTATAACGTATTCGCGCGCCAGATTGGCGGCTTTAAAGCGATGCTGGGCGATGTCGCAGCGCAGGTGCTGTTGCTGCAAAGCCGTGACCTGGATCTGGAAGCCAGCGCCGCTGCGCATCCGGTTCGTGTCGCACAAAAATTACGTGCAGGGTAATGCGCTATGGCAATGCATCTTAACGAAAACCTCGATGATAACGGCGAAATGCATGATATCAACGTGACGCCGTTTATCGACGTGATGTTGGTTCTGCTGATTATCTTTATGGTGGCGGCGCCGTTAGCGACGGTAGATGTGAAGGTGAACTTGCCTGCTTCTACCAGCACGCCGCAGCCGCGTCCGGAAAAACCAGTTTATCTGTCGGTGAAGGCGGACAACTCGATGTTTATCGGTAACGATCCGGTCACCGATGAAACGATGGTTACGGCGTTGAATGCGTTAACCGAAGGCAAGAAAGACACCACCATCTTCTTCCGAGCGGACAAAACCGTCGATTACGAGACGTTGATGAAGGTAATGGATACGCTGCATCAGGCGGGTTATCTGAAGATAGGCCTGGTCGGCGAAGAAACCGCTAAAGCGAAATAAAAATGATGCCCGGTTGCTTCATACAACCGGGCATTTTTTTAGCCTAGATGTTCGCCGCCGCACACGCCGTGCACTTCTGCGGTGACGTAGCTCGACTCCTGACTTGCCAGATAAACATAAACAGGCGCCAGTTCTGCCGGCTGCCCCGCACGTTTCATCGGCGTTTGCTGACCAAACTGTGGGATCTTATCCTGCGTCTGTCCGCCGGAAATTTGCAGTGCCGTCCAGATCGGGCCTGGCGCGACAATATTCACCCGAATACCTTTCTCCGCGACCTGTTTTGCCAGGCCTCGGCTATAGTTCAGAATCGCCGCCTTCGTAGCCGCATAGTCCAGTAAATGCGGGCTTGGCTGGTATGCCTGGATTGACGAAGTGGTGATAATACTTGCACCTTTCGGTAGCAGGGGGATCGCTTCCTGGGTTAGCCAGAACAGCGCGAAAACGTTAATGGCAAAGGTCTTTTGAAACTGTTCGCTGGTGAGGTCTGCAATATCAGGAATGGCAACCTGTTTCCCGGCGACCAGCGCCATAATATCCAGCCCGCCTAACGCCTTGTGCGCTTCGTGAACCAGAGAACGGGCGAATTTCTCATCGCTTAAATCGCCTGGCAGCAGAACGGCTTTGCGTCCGCATTCTTCAATGATCTTTTTCACATCCTGGGCGTCTTCTTCTTCCACGGGAAGATAACTGATCGCCACGTCAGCCCCTTCACGCGCGTAAGCGATGGCGGCAGCGCGACCGATTCCGGAATCGCCCCCTGTCACCAGTGCTTTACGATCTTTCAGGCGACCGCTACCAACATAGGTTTTCTCGCCGCAATCAGGTACCGGTGTCATCTTCGCCTGGATGCCTGGCGTCGGTTGTTTCTGTTTGGGATATTCACCAGTGTAATACTGCGTGGTCGGGTCTTTTAAATGAGACATCGCTTTTCTCCCTTCAGGTTCAACGTCCTATAAGGGTAGACGCTCTCAATGCGTTAATCAGGGAACCAGGAAGATCCCTAAACCTCGGATTTATGCGACAACGGTTTAACGTATATGTTGATTTGCTGTTGCGCGCTGTTTACTCAATTGCGATATACTGTTGCCCGTTTTAACTACACGACAGGAATGTATGGAACGTTTTCTTGAAAATGCAATGTATGCTTCTCGCTGGCTGCTTGCCCCCGTGTACTTTGGCCTTTCGCTGGCGTTAGTTGCCCTGGCGCTGAAGTTCTTCCAGGAGATTATTCACGTACTGCCGAATATCTTCTCGATGGCGGAATCTGATTTGATCCTCGTTCTGCTGTCGCTGGTGGATATGACGCTGGTTGGCGGTTTGCTGGTGATGGTGATGTTTTCCGGTTATGAGAATTTCGTCTCGCAGCTCGATATCTCCGAGAACAAAGAGAAGCTGAACTGGCTGGGGAAAATGGACGCAACGTCGCTAAAGAACAAAGTGGCAGCGTCGATTGTGGCGATCTCTTCCATTCACTTACTGCGCGTCTTTATGGATGCGAAAAATGTCCCTGATAACAAACTGATGTGGTACGTCATTATCCATCTGACGTTTGTGCTCTCTGCGTTTGTGATGGGCTATCTTGACCGACTGACTCGCCATAATCACTGATCTGATTCGGGCGCGGTTCTCGCGCCCGTTATTAACACGTTATTTATCGGATGACGCTTGCCACAGATTCAGCTCGCCATCGGCGATATGCTGGTCAATCTGCGCTAACTCCTCGGTGCTAAACGCCAGATTATTCAGCGCCTGTACGTTCTCCTCCAGTTGCTCCGCACGGCTGGCACCGATCAATACCGACGTCACGCGATCATCTTTCAGCAACCAGCTTAATGCCATTTGCGCCATCGACTGACCGCGCTGCTGTGCCATTTTATTCAATAACCGCAGGCTGTTGAGGTTGGCTTCGGTGAGCATTGTCGGCGTCAGACCTCGAACTTTATGACCTTCGCGATGCATCCGTGAATCCTCCGGAATACCGTTGAGATATTTTCCGGTCAGCAATCCCTGAGCCAGTGGAGTAAAGGCAATACAGCCCACGCCGTTATTTTCCAGGGTGTCCAGCAGGCTGCTTTTATCCACCCAGCGGTTCAGTAAATTGTATGAAGGTTGATGAATTAACAGCGGAATTTTCCATTCGCGCAGCAACTCGACCATTTTTTGCGTCCGCTCTGGCGAGTATGAAGAGATCCCGACATACAGCGCCTTGCCGCTTTGCACAGCATGAGCCAGCGCAGAGGCGGTTTCTTCCATCGGCGTATTTTCATCGACGCGATGAGAGTAAAAAATATCAACATATTCCAGACCCATACGCTTCAGGCTTTGGTCGAGGCTGGCGAGCAGGTATTTACGTGAACCGCCAGAGCCGTACGGGCCGGGCCACATATCGTATCCGGCTTTGGTAGAGATAATCAGTTCATCGCGATAAGCAGCAAAATCCTCCCGCAGCAGACGACCAAAGTTCTCTTCTGCGCTTCCTGGAGGCGGCCCGTAGTTGTTGGCTAAATCAAAGTGCGTAATGCCCAAATCAAAGGCTTTGCGCAGGATCGCACGCTGTGATTCCAGCGCGTTAACGTGGCCGAAATTGTGCCATAAACCGAGCGATAACGCGGGCAGACGTAAACCGCTTTTTCCGCAATAGCGGTACTGCATCTGCCCGTAACGTTCGGGATTCGCTAACCAGACCATGACATCTCCTTTTCACCGTTCAGTTTCGAAACAATGTTTCTAGTTTAGCAATTTGCCAGCGTGTCTCCCGTAGCCTAGTTCACAGAGTGACGAAAAACTGGGCAAAAACACGTGCTTATGCTTTGCTTAAAAAAACAACAGTTGAGGAATGAAACGATGTCGCGTTTAACAGCCAAAGATTTCCCGCAAGAGTTACTGGATTACTACGACTATTACGCTCACGGGAAAATCTCGAAACGTGAGTTCCTCAACCTGGCGACGAAGTATACGGTGGGCGGGATGACGGCATTAGCGTTGTTTGATTTGCTCAAGCCAAATTATGCGCTGGCGACTCAGGTAGAGTTTACCGACCCGGAGATTGTTGCTGAGTACATCACGTATCCTTCGCCAAATGGTCACGGCGAGGTTCGGGGTTATCTGGTGAAGCCTGCGAAGATGAGCGGCAAAACGCCAGCCGTGGTGGTAGTGCATGAGAATCGTGGACTGAATCCGTATATCGAAGATGTGGCGCGGCGAGTGGCGAAGGCGGGGTACATCGCTCTGGC
Source organism: Escherichia sp. MOD1-EC5495 (assembly GCF_002965965.1). Classification (NCBI taxonomy): domain Bacteria; kingdom Pseudomonadati; phylum Pseudomonadota; class Gammaproteobacteria; order Enterobacterales; family Enterobacteriaceae; genus Escherichia; species Escherichia sp. MOD1-EC5495. The sequence continues at coordinate 82,661 of NZ_PTRI01000020.1, read as the reverse complement.
GCCAGACGGCTTAAGCTCCGTGGGCGGATATCCGGGGAACGATGATAAAGGCCGTGAGCTGCAACAGCAGGTTGATCCAACCAAACTGATGAATGATTTCTTTGCCGCGATTGAGTTTATGCAACGCTATCCGCAAGCCACGGGCAAAGTGGGTATTACGGGATTTTGCTATGGCGGTGGTGTCTCGAACGCGGCAGCGGTGGCATATCCGGAACTAGCCTGCGCGGTGCCGTTTTATGGCCGCCAGGCGCCCACCGCCGATGTGGCGAAAATCGACGCGCCTTTACTGCTTCACTACGCTGAACTGGATACGCGAATCAACGAAGGTTGGCCCGCTTATGAGGCAGCGTTGAAAGCTAATAATAAGGTTTATGAAGCGTATATTTATCCGGGGGTTAATCACGGATTCCATAATGATTCCACGCCCCGTTATGACAAATCTGCTGCCGATCTTGCCTGGCAAAGGACGCTGAAATGGTTCGACAAATATCTCTCCTGATGGGTTTATCTCTTCCTGGATAACATTCTTAACATGCTGAAAAAAATAGCGTGCGTAAAAGTCGTTCTTTGCCTAAAATATCGCTATATAAGTTAATATATAGCGTTTGAGGGCAAAACGATGAATAACCATTTTGGTAAAGGCTTAATGGCGGGATTAAAAGCAACACATGCCGATAGTGCGGTTAATGTGGCTAAATTCTGTGCCGATTATAAGCGCGGATTTGTATTAGGCTACTCGCATCGGATGTATAAAAAGACCGGTGACCGCCAGCTCAGCGCCTGGGAAGCGGGTATTCTGACGCGCCGTTATGGACTGGATAAAGAGATGGTAATGGATTTCTTTCGTGAGAATAATTCCTGTTCTACATTACGATTTTTTATGGCTGGTTATCGCCTCGAAAATTGATCAAACATACGTATTATCTTGCTTTAATTAATTACACTAATGCTTCTTCCCTTCGTTTTAGCGCCCCGCCGCAGTATCATGACAATGATAACCATAATAAATGTGTGGTAAATGGCGCATCGATCGCATTATTGATTTTGCGGTTGAGGCAAAATATATGCCAGGTCTTCGCAACGGAATAACTATAAATGACTGGAGATAACACCCTCATCCATTCTCACGGCATTAATCGTCGTGATTTCATGAAGCTTTGTGCAGCATTAGCCGCCACCATGGGGCTGAGTAGCAAAGCCGCCGCAGAGATGGCCGAATCGGTCACTAACCCGCAGCGCCCGCCGGTTATCTGGATTGGCGCGCAGGAGTGCACCGGTTGTACGGAATCTCTGCTTCGTGCAACGCATCCAACGGTAGAAAACCTCGTGCTGGAGACCATCTCTCTGGAGTATCACGAAGTCCTTTCCGCCGCATTCGGCCATCAGGTTGAAGAGAACAAACATAACGCGCTTGAGAAGTATAAAGGGCAGTATGTGTTGGTTGTGGATGGTTCCATCCCATTAAAAGATAACGGTATTTACTGCATGGTTGCCGGTGAGCCGATTGTGGATCACATCCGCAAAGCGGCGGAAGGCGCAGCAGCCATTATTGCTATCGGTTCTTGCTCCGCGTGGGGCGGTGTCGCAGCAGCTGGGGTTAACCCCACCGGCGCGGTCAGCCTGCAAGAAGTTCTGCCGGGCAAAACCGTTATCAACATTCCCGGTTGTCCGCCGAACCCGCACAACTTCCTTGCGACCGTTGCGCACATCATCACTTACGGTAAACCGCCGAAGCTGGATGACAAAAACCGTCCGACCTTCGCCTATGGTCGTCTGATTCACGAACACTGCGAACGTCGCCCGCACTTCGATGCTGGTCGTTTTGCCAAAGAGTTCGGTGATGAAGGCCACCGCGAAGGCTGGTGCCTGTACCACCTCGGCTGTAAAGGGCCAGAAACTTACGGCAACTGCTCAACGCTGCAATTCTGCGACGTTGGCGGCGTGTGGCCGGTGGCGATTGGTCACCCGTGCTACGGCTGTAACGAAGAAGGTGTCGGCTTCCATAAAGGCATCCATCAGCTTGCCAACGTCGAAAATCAGACGCCACGCTCACAAAAACCGGACGTGAATGCTAAAGAAGGCGGCAACGTCTCTGCGGGCGCTATCGGTTTGCTCGGCGGCGTGGTTGGGCTGGTTGCCGGTGTTAGCGTGATGGCGGTGCGTGAACTGGGTCGTCAGCAAAAGAAAGATAACGCTGACTCACGGGGAGAATAACCGTGAACAGACGTAATTTTATTAAAGCAGCCTCCTGCGGGGCATTGCTGACGGGCGCGTTGCCGTCGGTCAGCCATGCGGCTGCTGAAAACCGCCCGCCAATTCCGGGATCGCTGGGTATGTTGTATGACTCGACCTTGTGCGTAGGCTGCCAGGCTTGCGTCACCAAGTGTCAGGATATCAACTTCCCTGAACGTAACCCACAAGGGGAACAGACCTGGTCGAACAACGACAAACTGTCGCCGTATACCAATAACATCATTCAGGTGTGGACCAGCGGCACGGGCGTCAACAAAGACCAGGAAGAGAACGGCTATGCGTACATTAAGAAACAGTGTATGCACTGCGTCGATCCAAATTGTGTCTCTGTATGCCCGGTCTCTGCGCTGAAAAAAGATCCGAAAACCGGCATTGTCCATTACGACAAAGATGTGTGCACCGGCTGCCGTTACTGCATGGTCGCCTGTCCGTACAACGTGCCGAAGTACGACTACAACAACCCGTTTGGTGCGTTGCATAAGTGTGAGCTGTGTAACCAGAAAGGCGTGGAACGTCTCGATAAAGGCGGTCTGCCTGGCTGCGTAGAAGTGTGCCCGGCGGGCGCGGTGATTTTTGGTACGCGTGAAGAGCTGATGGCTGAGGCGAAAAAACGCCTGGCGCTGAAGCCTGGCAGCGAATACCACTATCCGCGTCAGACGCTGAAATCTGGCGACACTTACCTGCACACAGTGCCGAAATATTATCCGCATCTGTACGGCGAGAAAGAGGGCGGCGGTACTCAGGTTCTGGTACTGACGGGTGTGCCTTATGAAAATCTCGACCTGCCGAAACTGGACGATCTTTCTACCGGTGCGCGTTCCGAAAATATTCAACACACCCTGTATAAAGGCATGATGCTACCACTGGCTGTGCTGGCGGGCTTAACCGTGCTGGTTCGTCGCAACACCAAAAACGACCATCACGACGGAGGAGACGATCATGAGTCATGATCCACAACCGCTGGGCGGCAAAATCATCAGTAAACCGGTCATGATTTTTGGACCGTTAATCGTCATCTGTATGCTCCTGATTGTGAAGCGTCTGGTGTTCGGTCTGGGTTCTGTCTCCGACCTGAACGGCGGCTTCCCGTGGGGCGTGTGGATCGCGTTTGACCTGCTGATCGGCACCGGCTTTGCCTGTGGCGGCTGGGCGCTGGCGTGGGCGGTATACGTCTTTAACCGTGGGCAATACCATCCGCTGGTGCGTCCGGCGCTGTTGGCGAGTCTGTTTGGTTACTCACTGGGTGGCTTGTCGATCACCATCGACGTGGGTCGCTACTGGAACCTGCCGTACTTCTACATTCCGGGTCACTTCAACGTGAACTCGGTACTGTTCGAGACGGCGGTCTGTATGACCATCTACATCGGCGTGATGGCTCTGGAGTTTGCTCCGGCACTGTTTGAACGTCTGGGCTGGAAGGTGTCGCTCAAGCGTCTGAACAAGGTGATGTTCTTTATCATCGCGCTCGGCGCGCTGCTGCCGACTATGCACCAGTCTTCCATGGGGTCACTGATGATCTCGGCGGGCTATAAAGTGCATCCGCTGTGGCAGAGCTATGAAATGTTGCCGCTGTTCTCGCTGCTGACGGCGTTCATCATGGGCTTCTCGATTGTCATCTTTGAAGGTTCGCTGGTGCAGGCGGGTCTGCGCGGCAATGGCCCGGATGAGAAGAGCCTGTTCGTCAAGCTGACCAACACCATCAGCGTGCTGCTGGCGATTTTCATTGTGCTGCGCTTTGGCGAACTAATCTATCGCGACAAGCTGTCGTTAGCGTTTGCCGGTGACTTCTACTCCGTGATGTTCTGGATTGAAGTCCTGCTGATGCTCTTCCCGCTGGTCGTTCTGCGTGTGACGAAGCTGCGCAATGATTCCCGTATGCTGTTCCTGTCAGCACTGAGCGCACTGTTAGGTTGTGCAACCTGGCGTCTGACCTATTCGCTGGTGGCATTCAACCCAGGCGGCGGATACGCCTACTTCCCGACCTGGGAAGAACTGTTGATTTCTATTGGTTTTGTGGCTATTGAGATTTGCGCTTATATCGTACTCATTCGTCTACTGCCGATACTTCCTCCTTTAAAACAAAACGATCATAATCGTCATGAGGCGAGCAAAGCATGAGCCAGAGAATTACTATTGATCCGGTAACCCGTATTGAAGGGCATTTACGCATCGATTGCGAAATCGAAAATGGCGTCGTTTCGAAAGCATGGGCTTCCGGGACCATGTGGCGCGGCATGGAAGAGATCGTGAAAAACCGCGATCCGCGCGATGCATGGATGATTGTGCAACGTATCTGTGGCGTATGTACCACCACTCACGCGCTCTCTTCTGTTCGTGCGGCAGAGAGTGCGCTGAATATCGACGTTCCGGTTAACGCCCAATACATCCGTAACATCATTCTGGCTGCGCACACCACGCATGACCATATCGTTCATTTCTATCAGCTCTCTGCGCTGGACTGGGTAGACATCACTTCTGCGCTGCAAGCCGATCCGACCAAAGCCTCCGAAATGCTGAAAGGCGTTTCGACCTGGCACCTGAACAGCCCGGAAGAGTTCACTAAAGTTCAGAACAAGATCAAAGATCTGGTTGCCAGCGGTCAGTTGGGTATTTTCGCCAACGGCTACTGGGGACATCCGGCGATGAAACTGCCGCCGGAAGTGAACCTGATTGCGGTAGCGCACTACTTACAGGCGCTGGAGTGCCAGCGTGACGCTAACCGCGTCGTGGCGCTGCTGGGTGGTAAAACGCCGCACATTCAGAACCTGGCGGTAGGTGGTGTTGCTAACCCGATCAACCTTGACGGTCTGGGCGTGCTGAACCTTGAGCGCCTGATGTACATCAAGTCCTTCATCGACAAGCTGAGCGACTTTGTTGAGCAGGTTTATAAGGTTGATACCGCAGTTATTGCCGCGTTCTATCCGGAATGGCTGGAACGCGGTAAAGGCGCGGTGAACTACCTGAGCGTGCCGGAATTCCCGACCGACAGCAAAAACGGCAGCTTCCTGTTCCCGGGCGGCTACATTGAGAATGCGGATCTGTCCTCGTATCGTCCGATCACTTCCCATTCAGATGAATATCTGATCAAAGGGATTCAGGAAAGCGCGAAGCACTCCTGGTATAAAGACGAAGCGCCGCAGGCACCGTGGGAAGGCACGACCATTCCGGCTTATGACGGCTGGTCTGAGGACGGTAAATATTCCTGGGTGAAATCACCGACTTTCTACGGCAAAACGGTAGAAGTGGGGCCGCTGGCGAACATGCTGGTGAAACTGGCCGCAGGACGCGAGTCTACCCAGAACAAACTAAATGAAATCGTTGCGATTTATCAGAAACTGACTGGCAACACGCTGGAGGTGGCGCAGCTGCACTCCACGCTGGGGCGTATTATTGGTCGTACCGTTCACTGCTGCGAATTGCAGGATATCCTGCAAAATCAATACAGTGCACTGATCACCAATATCGGCAAAGGCGACCACACCACCTTTGTGAAGCCGAACATTCCGGCTACAGGTGAGTTCAAAGGCGTTGGCTTCCTTGAAGCACCGCGCGGTATGCTCTCTCACTGGATGGTGATCAAAGACGGTATCATCAGCAACTACCAGGCGGTCGTCCCATCAACCTGGAACTCCGGCCCACGTAACTTTAATGATGACGTCGGTCCTTACGAGCAGTCACTGGTGGGGACACCGGTTGCCGATCCGAATAAACCGCTGGAAGTGGTGCGCACCATTCACTCCTTCGACCCGTGCATGGCCTGCGCGGTACACGTAGTGGATGCCGACGGCAACGAAGTGGTTTCAGTGAAGGTTCTGTAATGCGTATTTTAGTCTTAGGGGTCGGCAATATTTTGCTGACCGATGAAGCCATCGGTGTGCGGATTGTCGAAGCGTTAGAGCAACGATACATTCTGCCGGATTATGTTGAAATCCTCGATGGCGGCACGGCAGGAATGGAGCTGCTTGGCGACATGGCAAATCGCGATCATCTGATCATTGCGGATGCCATTGTGTCGAAAAAGAACGCGCCGGGAACGATGATGATCCTGCGGGATGAAGAAGTTCCGGCGTTGTTTACCAATAAAATTTCTCCGCATCAGCTTGGCCTGGCCGACGTCTTGTCGGCCCTGCGCTTCACTGGCGAGTTTCCGAAAAAGCTGACCCTGGTCGGCGTGATCCCGGAATCACTAGAGCCGCACATCGGCTTGACGCCGACGGTCGAAGCGATGATTGAACCTGCGCTTGAGCAGGTTCTGGCTGCGCTGCGTGAATCAGGCGTGGAAGCCATCCCACGGGAGGCGACTCATGACTGAAGAGATAGCAGGTTTCCAGACCTCCCCGAAGGCGCAAGTACAGGCAGCGTTTGAAGAAATTGCCCGGCGTTCGATGCACGCTCTCTCTTTTCTGCATCCTTCAATGCCGGTGTATGTTTCCGACTTTACGCTGTTCGAAGGTCAGTGGACGGGGTGTGTAATCACCCCGTGGATGCTGAGTGCAGTTATCTTCCCCGGCCCGGATCAACTCTGGCCGCTGCGCAAAGTGAGTGAAAAAATCGGTCTGCAACTGCCGTATGGCACCATGACCTTTACCGTTGGCGAACTGGACGGTGTTTCGCAATACCTCTCCTGCTCGCTGATGTCACCGCTTTCGCACAGCATGTCGATTGAAGAGGGTCAACGGCTGACGGATGACTGCGCACGAATGATCCTTTCGCTGCCGGTCACCAATCCGGATGTACCACACGCAGGGCGTCGCGCCCTGCTGTTTGGTCGCAGGAGTGGTGAAAATGCATGAGTTGTCGCTTTGCCAGAGCGCCGTTGAAATTATCCAACGGCAGGCGGAGCAGCACGATGTTAAGCGCGTCACCGCCGTGTGGCTGGAAATTGGCGCGCTCTCCTGCGTTGAGGAGAGCGCCGTCCGTTTTAGTTTTGAAATTGTCTGCCAGGGAACGGTGGCGCAAGGGTGCGATTTACATATCGTCTATAAACCCGCCCAGGCCTGGTGTTGGGATTGCAGCCAGGTGGTGGAGATTCATCAGCACGATGCGCAATGTCCGATCTGTCACGGCGAGCGGTTGCGTGTCGATACCGGCGATTCGCTGATCGTCAAAAGTATTGAAGTTGAATAAGACTGAGGACAACGCCTGAAAAGTGCACGGACGGTCCCCTCGCCCCTCCGGGGAGAGGGTTAGGGTGAGGGGAAACACCCGCTAAAGGTTCTTTTTCGCGTTTGTCCGCAATCGAAATAACCGGAGTTAACAATGTGTATTGGCGTTCCAGGCCAGGTGCTGGCTGTCGGTGAAGATATTCACCAGCTTGCGCAGGTTGAAGTATGTGGTATCAAGCGCGACGTGAATATCGCCCTGATTTGTGAAGGTAACCCTGCCGATCTGCTGGGTCAGTGGGTGCTGGTACACGTCGGATTTGCCATGAGCATCATCGACGAAGATGAAGCCAAAGCCACATTAGACGCACTGCGCCAAATGGATTACGACATTACCAGCGCGTGATGATTAGCTTTCGTAGGCCTGATAAGACGCGGCAGCGTCGCATCAGGCATTGTGCTCGATTGCCGGATGCAGCGTGAACGCCTTATCCGGCCTACATCGCCCTGGATGGCTTGCTGCGACGAACACCAACCCTTACCCCTGACGCTTATCTTCCGTATTGGTCTCGAAATCACTGGCATCATGGCGCTCATGCAACTGCTCGTTCAGCGACCCGTTGGTGCGGTTAACAATTCGTCCACGCTTCACAGCCGGACGTTCACCCACTTCTTTCGCCCAGCGTTGCACGTGCTTATAACTGCCCGCATCAAGAAACTCTGCGGCATCATACACGCCGCCTAATACCACGTTGCCAAACCACGGCCAGATTGCCATATCAGCAATGGTGTACTCATCGCCCGCAACAAACTTATGCTGCGCCAGTTGTTTATCCAGTACGTCGAGCAGGCGTTTGGCTTCCATGGTAAAACGGTTGATGGCGTACTCAATTTTCACTGGCGCGTAATGGTAAAAGTGACCAAAACCACCGCCGAGGAACGGCGCAGCGCCCTGTAACCAGAACAACCAGTTCAGCGTTTCAGTCCGTTTTGTCAGATCCTGCGGCAAGAAGTAGCCAAATTTCTCTGCCAGATAAAGCAGAATCGATCCTGACTCAAACACGCGGATCGGCGGATTATGCGTATGATCGCGCAATGCCGGGATCTTTGAGTTCGGGTTCACTTCCACAAAGCCGCTGGAGAATTGATCGCCATCGCCAATGCGAATCAGCCACGCGTCGTACTCTGCGCCGGTGACGCCCAGCGCGAGTAGTTCTTCGAGCATAATTGTCACTTTCTGACCGTTTGGCGTGCCCAGCGAATAGAGCTGTAACGGGTGCTTGCCAACCGGCAACGTTTTTTCATGCGTCGAACCAGAAACCGGGCGATTAATATTGGCGAACGCGCCGCCAGCGGATTTATCCCACGTCCAGACTTTCGCGGGCTGATAAGTATTGTCTGTCATACTGAGTTGCCTTCTGAGTGGTAGTGTTGAAGCAGTGTAGCAGTTCGATTGCTGTACAGATTGTGAATTTTTTAACCCTTTGCGCCAGCCGCTGCGTTGAGGTGTATGATAAGTCAGACCTCTGTCCGGTTAATGTCGCTGAGCAGGTAATCAGAGCACAACAATTACGCCAACTGCTTAGGTTGTATTGTTAAAGGTAAAGTGATGAGCAAAGGAACGACCAGCCAGGATGCCCCGTTCGGGACATTATTGGGCTACGCCCCCGGTGGTGTAGCAATCTACTCTTCAGATTACAGTTCTCTCGATCCGCAGGAATACGAAGATGACGCCGTATTTCGTAGCTATATCGACGATGAATATATGGGCCACAAATGGCAATGCGTTGAATTTGCTCGCCGTTTTCTCTTTCTGAACTACGGTGTGGTCTTCACTGACGTGGGTATGGCGTGGGAGATTTTCTCGCTGCGCTTCCTGCGTGAAGTGGTTAATGACAACATCCTGCCATTGCAGGCATTTCCTAACGGCTCGCCGCGTGCGCCAGTCGCGGGTGCGCTGCTTATCTGGGATAAAGGCGGAGAATTTAAAGATACCGGCCATGTCGCCATCATTACCCAATTGCACGGCAACAAAGTCCGTATTGCGGAACAGAACGTGATTCATTCCCCGTTGCCGCAAGGGCAGCAGTGGACGCGCGAACTGGAGATGGTGGTAGAAAACGGCTGCTATACCCTCAAAGACACGTTTGATGACACCACCATTCTGGGCTGGATGATTCAGACGGAAGATACCGAATATAGCTTGCCACAGCCGCAAATTGAAGGCGATTTGTTGAAAATCAGCGGAGCGCGACTGGAAAACAAAGGCCAGTTTGACGGTAAATGGCTGGATGAAAAAGACCCGCTGCAAAATGCCTACGTGCAGGCCAACGGTCAGGTGATTAATCAGGATCCGTATCATTATTACACCATCACCGAGAGTGCCGAGCAGGAGCTGATTAAAGCCACCAACGAGTTGCACCTGATGTATCTTCACGCTACCGACAAGGTGCTGAAAGATGACAACCTGCTGGCGCTGTTCGACATTCCGAAAATCCTCTGGCCACGTTTGCGTCTCTCCTGGCAGCGTCGCCGTCATCATATGATCACTGGTCGTATGGATTTCTGCATGGATGAGCGTGGCCTGAAGGTTTACGAGTACAACGCCGACTCCGCCTCCTGTCATACCGAAGCGGGCTTGATCCTCGAACGTTGGGCGGAGCAGGGCTGTAAAGGCAACGGCTTCAATCCGGCGGAAGGGCTGATTAACGAACTGGCTGGTGCCTGGAAACACAGTCGTGCACGTCCGTTTGTCCATATCATGCAGGACAAAGATATCGAGGAGAATTATCACGCGCAGTTTATGGAGCAGGCGCTGCACCAGGCGGGCTTTGAAACGCGTATCTTGCGTGGATTGGATGAACTGGGCTGGGATGCTGCCGGGCAACTGATTGATGGGGAAGGGCGACTGGTTAACTGCGTCTGGAAAACCTGGGCGTGGGAAACCGCGTTTGATCAGATTCGTGAAGTCAGTGACCGTGAGTTTGCCGCAGTGCCGATTCGTACCGGTCATCCGCAAAATGAAGTACGTCTAATCGACGTATTGCTGCGTCCGGAAGTGCTGGTCTTTGAGCCGCTGTGGACGGTGATCCCCGGTAACAAAGCGATTCTGCCGATCCTCTGGTCGCTGTTCCCGCACCATCGCTATCTGCTGGATACTGATTTCACTGTTAATGATGAACTGGTGAAAACCGGTTATGCCGTGAAGCCGATTGCCGGTCGCTGTGGCAGCAATATCGACCTGGTCAGCCATCATGAAGAGGTGCTGGATCAAACCAGCGGTAAATTTGCCGAGCAGAAAAACATCTATCAACAGTTGTGGTGCTTGCCGAAAGTGGACGGTAAATACATCCAGGTATGTACCTTCACCGTTGGTGGCAACTATGGCGGGACTTGCTTGCGCGGCGATGAATCACTGGTCATCAAAAAAGAGAGTGATATTGAACCGTTAATTGTGGTGAAAGAGTAATACATGTAGTAGCAACCCCGTACTGATTATAAAGAGTAATCAGTACGGGGATTAATCAAAGTATTTAATATTCATATATTTTATTATTTGCTCATTTCATTTGTGAATATATAAACTGGCAAAATGCCTGTGTGTTAATTATTCCTGATAATTTTGAATTAATGCTTATTGTCTGATACACAAGAAATAACACTCTTTTTATCGTTAAAAGATGATATTTCACTTTGCCCACGCCGTGAAAGTCACTGATAATGCGTCCGTTCGTAAATTCAAAATGGCGTAATCTAATATATGCTAAATTTATTTGTTGGCCTTGATATATATACGGGGCTTTTGTTATTACTTGCTCTGGCATTTGTGTTGTTCTACGAAGCAATCAATGGTTTTCATGACACGGCAAATGCGGTGGCAACCGTTATTTATACCCGCGCCATGCAACCACAACTTGCTGTGGTAATGGCGGCGTTTTTTAACTTTTTTGGCGTATTGCTTGGCGGACTTAGCGTCGCTTATGCCATCGTCCATATGTTGCCAACCGATTTGCTGCTGAATATGGGGTCAACCCACGGTCTGGCGATGGTCTTTTCCATGCTGCTGGCGGCGATTATCTGGAATCTGGGAACGTGGTTTTTTGGTTTACCGGCCTCCAGTTCACATACTTTGATTGGCGCGATTATCGGCATCGGTCTAACTAATGCGATGTTAACCGGTTCATCGGTGATGGATGCGTTAAATCTGCGTGAAGTGACCAAGATTTTCTCCTCACTGATTGTCTCCCCAATTGTGGGGCTGGTGATTGCGGGAGGACTGATTTTCCTGCTGCGTCGCTTCTGGAGCGGGACGAAAAAGCGTGACCGTATTCACCGCATTCCTGAAGATCGCAAAAAGAAAAAAGGCAAACGTAAGCCGCCATTCTGGACGCGTATCGCACTGATTGTTTCCGCTGCGGGCGTGGCGTTTTCGCATGGTGCGAACGATGGACAAAAAGGGATCGGTCTTGTGATGCTGGTACTGGTGGGAATTGCGCCCGCCGGGTTTGTCGTCAATATGAACGCGTCCGGCTATGAAATTACCCGTACCCGCGATGCCGTGACTAACTTTGAACACTATCTGCAACAGCATCCTGAATTGCCGCAGAAATTGATTACGATGGAACCCCCGCTGCCTGCGACTCCGACGGATGGCACACAAGTAACGGAGTTTCACTGTCATCCGGCAAATACCTTTGATGCGATTGCGCGCGTTAAAACGATGCTGCCAGGCAATATGGAAAGCTACGAGTCGTTAAGCGTGAGTCAGCGCAGCCAGCTGCGCCGCATTATGCTGTGCATTTCTGATACCTCCGCGAAGCTGGCGAAACTGCCAGACGTTAGTAAAGAAGATCAGAACCTGCTGAAAAAACTGCGCAGCGATATGTTAAGCACCATTGAATACGCTCCGGTGTGGATCATTATGGCAGTGGCGCTGGCGCTCGGTATCGGCACCATGATTGGCTGGCGTCGTGTAGCGATGACCATCGGTGAGAAGATTGGTAAGCGTGGCATGACGTATGCGCAAGGGATGGCGGCGCAAATGACAGCGGCGGTATCTATCGGCCTTGCCAGCTACATCGGTATGCCAGTTTCCACAACACACGTACTTTCTTCGGCGGTGGCAGGGACGATGGTCGTGGATGGCGGAGGCTTACAGCGTAAAACGGTAACCAGCATCCTGATGGCGTGGGTGTTTACCTTACCGGCGGCGATTTTTCTGTCTGGTAGTCTGTACTGGATAGCATTGCAGTTGATTTAACCTTCCTGAAAATGCCCGGTCCTGGCGATCGGGCATTTCCATTTTTGACTAGTGATAACCACGCGCCGTCATAAAATCCGTAATCGCTTTTTCTGCATCAACCAGCACCTTTTCCAGTGGCTGATTGGCGTCGATATCAACCAGTTGTGCACCACCAAAGGTTAACTGTGGCGTTATGGCAATCTTCCTCGCCAGCGATTCCCGTTTATGGTCGGGTTTACGCGCGCAGGCAACTTCAAGGTCAACATTGAGTTTGATGACCAGATCAGGCTTATGGCTCGCCATCCAGTGAAACGCTTTACGTTCCTGGCTTGCCAGCCATGAGACAAAACGACCACCTTCAACGTTAGGTGGGAACACCGTACCATCGTAAGCGCCAGGAATTTGGTCCTGAGGATAACGGTCGGTTAGAACAATTAACCCGCGACGACGACAGGCAAGCATATGACGAAAGCGCAGTAAGCGACGGGCGACAAACGCTGTAATTACCAGCGCCGGAACCGGGCCAGGCAATTTTTTTGCCGTTTTCACTTCATTTTTTTCAATGGTTTTATGCAGGGATTTTCCCATCAACGGTAATTTTTTCACCGCACGTCCGACATTTCCTGCCTGCTTTCCTAAATGAACTCTTTCGGCGGCACCATATTTTCCAACAACGTTAATGAGATGTTCACACACCGTTGACTTGCCTGAACCATCGCTACCAATGACAGCAATTAATGGAGGGGTTATTGACTGCATGAATATATCCTTAAATTTAAATACCTGTCCAAAATATTTATTTAATTAATATGTTTTTATGAAAGTGTAATTCAGGTCAATGTCACAATTAACCATTGTCACAATTAGGTTGAACGGATATTCTGAGCACCGACCACGTAATATTCAATACATTATTTGCTGCCGGGTTTTTCGTGAATCAACGTAATATGTCAATAATTAATTCCACGCCAGTGCGTGTTATTGCCATTGTGGGTTGTGATGGTTCAGGTAAATCGACTCTCACAGCAAGTCTGGTAAATGAACTGGCAACAAAAATGCCAACAGAACACATTTATCTCGGGCAATCTTCCGGGAGAATTGGCGAATGGATATCACATCTTCCAGTAATTGGCGCGCCTTTTGGGCGTTATCTGCGGGGGAAAGCGGCACATGTGCATGAAAAGCCGTCAACGCCGCCCGGCAATATTACCGCGCTGGTTATTTATTTGCTTTCCTGCTGGCGGGCGTACAAGTTTCGCAAAATGTTGCGTAAAAGCCAGCAAGGCTATCTGTTGATTACCGACCGTTACCCACAGGTCGAAGTGCCTGGTTTTCGCTTTGATGGCCCGCAACTGGCAAAAACTACTGGCGGTAACGGCTGGATAAAAATGTTAAGGCAACGCGAGCTGAAACTGTACCAGTGGATGGCATCTTATTTGCCTGTGTTATTGATTCGTCTTGCTATTGATGAACAGACGGCATTTTCCCGCAAGCCCGATCATCAACTGGCGGCGTTACAGGAAAAAATCGCCGTTACGCCACAACTGACGTTCAATAGCGCAAAGATACTGGAACTGGACGGGCGACAACCTGCTGATGAAATCCTGCAAGCCTCATTACGCGCGATTCACGCCGCACTTTCCTGATCACCAAAATGGATAGGGGATGATTTACGAATGGATGCACTACAAACGCAAACTGTTAACAGTACAACCGCGCCGCAACCCAACTACATTCCAGGGCTGATTGCGGTGGTCGGGTGCGATGGCACCGGTAAATCCACGCTGACCACCGATTTGGTTAAATCGCTGCAACAACACTGGCAAACTGAGCGTCGTTATCTGGGGCTGCTATCCGGCGAAGACGGCGACAAAATTAAACGCTTACCGCTCGTTGGCGTCTGGCTGGAACGGCGTCTGGCGGCCAAATCCTCGAAAACTCAAAGTATGAAAACTAAATCTCCGGCACTCTGGGCGTCGGTGATTATGTACTGTTTCTCGCTGCGAAGAATGGCGAATCTGCGCAAGGTTCAGCGACTGGCGCAAAGCGGCGTTCTGATAGTCAGCGATCGCTTTCCGCAGGCGGAAATTTCCGGTTTCTATTATGACGGACCGGGGATTGGCGTCGAACGCGCGACCGGAAAAATCAACCAATTTCTGGCACAGCGCGAGCGGCGCTTATATCAACAAATGGCGCAATATCGTCCTGAATTAATTATTCGTCTAGGCATTGATATTGATACCGCCATCTCCCGCAAGCCAGATCACGATTATGCCGAGTTGCAGGACAAAATCGGCGTTATGTCGAAGATTGGCTATAACGGCACAAAAATTCTTGAGATTGATTCCAGAGCGCCCTACCACGACGTGCTGGAACAGGCGCAGAAAGCGGTTTCTCTGGTTGCCATCGTTTCTGACCGCCGAAGTTTAACTTGAGGCTGGCGGGCTATTTTTCATTATCAACGATAAGGTCTGGCTGAATTGGCGGGTTTTAACATCAAACATTGGTTTGCAGATGGAGCCTTTCGCACCATTATTCGCAATAGCGCCTGGTTAGGCTCCAGCAATGTCGTGAGCGCCTTGCTGGGCTTACTGGCGCTCTCGTGCGCTGGTAAAGGGATGACGCCAGCGATGTTTGGCGTACTGGTGATTGTGCAATCGTATGCTAAGTCGATCAGCGATTTTATTAAGTTTCAGACATGGCAGTTGGTAGTGCAGTACGGAACGCCAGCCTTAACCAACAATAACCCCCAACAATTTCGTAATGTCGTCTCGTTTTCCTTTTCGCTGGATATCGTCAGCGGCGCGGTGGCGATTGTCGGCGGCATTGCCTTACTGCCATTTCTTTCCCATTCATTAGGTCTGGATGAGCAAAGCTTTTGGCTGGCGGCGCTCTATTGCACGCTGATCCCCTCAATGGCTTCTTCCACGCCGACCGGCATTCTGCGCGCTGTCGATCGCTTCGATTTAATTGCGGTGCAGCAGGCTACAAAACCCTTTCTGCGAGCGGCGGGTAGCGTAATCGCCTGGTATTTTGACTTTGGTTTTGCGGGCTTTGTTATTGCCTGGTACGCCTCGAATCTGGTTGGCGGCACGATGTACTGGTGGTTTGCTGCGCGTGAATTACGCCGCAGAAATATCCATAACGCCTTCAAATTGAATCTGTTCGAGTCTGCCCGTCATATCAAAGGCGCGTGGAGTTTTGTCTGGTCAACCAACATTGCTCACTCCATCTGGTCGGCGCGTAACTCGTGCAGCACCGTGCTGGTGGGGATTGTGTTGGGGCCAGCCGCCGCTGGGTTATTTAAAATCGCCATGACATTCTTCGATGCCGCCGGTACGCCAGCGGGTTTGCTGGGTAAAAGTTTTTATCCAGAGGTAATGCGCTTAGATCCGCGCACTACCAGACCGTGGTTGTTAGGCGTGAAGTCAGGTTTACTGGCTGGCGGAATCGGTATTCTGGTGGCGCTCGCGGTGCTAATCGTCGGCAAGCCGCTAATTTCGCTGGTATTTGGCGTTAAATATCTCGAAGCATATGACCTGATCCAGGTGATGCTTGGTGCGATTGTTATTTCGATGCTGGGCTTCCCGCAGGAGTCATTGCTATTGATGGCGGGTAAACAGCGCGCCTTCCTCGTAGCGCAAACCATCGCTTCAATCGGCTACATCGTTTTGCTGTTCATGTTTTGTCATCTGTTTGGCGTGCTGGGAGCAGCGTTTGCTTATTTCGGCGGTCAATGTCTGGACGTGGCGCTCTCACTAATTCCGACCTTAAAGGCGTTCTTTCAGCGCCATTCATTGCTTTATAACGCAGCCGGAGAGAAATCCTGATGATGAGAAAATATTTTCCGCTTGAGGCGAGCGAGCGTTTATTTGTTGCGATTGAGGAAGATGATGTTGTTGACGCGCAGGTCAGTTTGCCGCCGACAATCGCCCTGGGTTGTACCGCCGAAATCATCCATGATAATTACGCGTTATGTCTGCAATTCTGGCTAAATGGCGTTGATCATAAGGAGTTGCTGCGTTTAATCCATAAACAAACCAAAGGCGATGAGCTTTCGGCTGAAGAGCGCAAACAATTTAAATACATGCGAGCGCGCTATAAGCATTTACGTTTTGCTCAACGGTTGTATTTAAAGAAGCATCAGGCCGGATTTTTATTCGGCAAAACGACGGTATGTCTGGGCCATTTTCAGGATGGTTTTCGTAACGGTAAGAAAAATATCGTGTCGTATTACGGTAACCTGTTACGGATTTATTTAAGCTCCCCGGTCTGGTCGTTAGTGAACTGGTCATT
Organism: Escherichia sp. MOD1-EC5495; assembly: GCF_002965965.1. Taxonomy (NCBI): domain Bacteria; kingdom Pseudomonadati; phylum Pseudomonadota; class Gammaproteobacteria; order Enterobacterales; family Enterobacteriaceae; genus Escherichia; species Escherichia sp. MOD1-EC5495. Next base: position 65,768 of record NZ_PTRI01000020.1, on the reverse strand, counting down.
ACGCCATAGCCAGTTAGAAAGCGTGAACGGTTTTATTGCCTATCGGCAAAAGCAAATGCATATCCTGAAAGAGATTATTGCCAAACCGCGACTAACCGGCAGGGAATTTCATGATGTGCGAAAAATCATCAGTCAGCAGGTTTCTTATTACGACACCCTAAGATCGCTTGATCCTGAAAATAAAGAGGCGTTACAGATTTCCCGCTTCCTCGCTGCCATTAATGGTCTGATGGGGGATAAGCACGACGACATGGTGGCAGATGATATGGAAAACCGCCGGTCATATGACGCACCGGTGGCGCTGGATAGCGATATTCGCCAGCGTTTAGAGCTGCTTATCTCGCGTTTTCCGCTATATCCGGAGCAATAATGCCATTTCGTCGGATTGTCGCGCTGATCATTGCGCTCTTAGCGCCAGTCGTGGCGGCGCATAATTTTGTCACTGGAAAACGGGTAACTCCTGTTTATATCCAGGAAGGCGGCGAGCTACTGCTTAATAACGACGAAATTCACTACCAAAAGTGGAACAGCACGCAACTGGCGGGAAAAGTCCGCATTATCCAGTATATCGCCGGGCGCAAGTCGGCAAAGAAAAAGAACTCACTGTTAATCAAAGCAGTAGAAGCAGCAAACTTTCCGCAGGATCGTTTTCAGCCCACCACTATTGTGAATACCGATGATGCCATCTTTGGCACAGGCTATTTTGTGAGCGGTAAAATCGAGAAAAATAAACGCCGCTATCCGTGGGCGCAATTCGTTATCGATGGTAACGGTCTGGGGCGCACCGCCTGGCAACTGCCGGAACAGAGTTCAACCATTCTGGTGCTGAATAAAAACGGGCAAATTCAGTGGGCAAAGGACGGCAGCCTGACGCCGGAAGAGGTAGATCATGTTATTGCGCTGGCGCAGAAGCTGATCAATGAATAAAAAACTCAAAGGATTGAGGGCGTTAGTGAGATGAAGCTGGTTGAACATTACATCATGCGCGGTACGCGCCGTCTGGTGCTGATTATCGTCGGTTTTCTGATCTTTATTTTCGCCAGCTATTCCGCACAGCGTTATCTGACCGAAGCGGCAAATGGCACTTTAGCTCTCAACGTTGTGCTGGATATCGTTTTTTACAAAGTGCTGATTGCACTGGAGATGTTGTTACCGGTTGGACTGTATGTGTCAGTTGGCGTGACGCTTGGGCAGATGTATACCGACTCAGAAATTACCGCAATTTCTGCGGCGGGAGGCAGCCCAGCGCGTTTGTATAAAGCTGTTCTTTACCTTGCTATACCGTTAAGTATTTTTGTCACCGTTTTGTCGATGTATGGTCGGCCGTGGGCTTATGCGCAGATTTATCAACTGGAGCAACAGTCGCAGTCGGAGTTGGACGTCCGCCAGCTACGGGCAAAGAAATTTAATACTAACGATAATGGGCGGATGATCCTCTCGCAGACGGTTGATCAAGACAATAATCGCCTGACTGACGCGCTGATATACACTTCTACAGCCAATCGAACCCGCATTTTTCGTGCCCGCTCCATTGATGTTATTGATCCCTCTCCGGACAAACCGACCGTCATGTTGCATAACGGCACAGCCTATCTTCTCGATCATCAGGGCAGTGATGACAACGAACAGATCTACCGCAATCTACAATTACATCTGAATCCGCTGGATCAAAGCCCTAACGTCAAACGCAAAGCGAAATCGGTCACGGAGCTGGCGCATTCTGTCTTTCCTGCCGATCATGCCGAATTGCAATGGCGACAAAGCCGTGGCGTGACTGCGTTGTTAATGGCACTGATGGCTATCTCTTTAAGTCGGGTAAAACCACGGCAGGGGCGATTTTCTACCTTATTGCCTTTAACGTTACTGTTTATTGCCATTTTTTATGGCGGAGACGTTTGCCGCACTCTGGTGGCGAACGGTGCAATTCCTGTTATCCCTGGTTTGTGGTTAGTGCCTGGACTGATGTTGACTGGTTTGTTGGTGCTGGTTGCTCGCGACTTCTCTTTGCTGCAGAAATTTTCCCGATGAATGTCTTCAGTCGCTATTTAATCCGTCACCTGTTTCTCGGTTTTGCCGCTGCCGCAGGACTACTGCTGCCGCTTTTTACCACCTTCAACCTGATTAACGAGCTGGATGATGTCAGCCCTGGCGGTTATCGCTGGACTCAGGCTGTGCTGGTGGTAGTGATGACCCTGCCGCGCACACTGGTCGATCTTGCGCCGTTTATCGCGTTATTAGGGGGGATTGTCGGTCTTGGGCAGTTATCGAAAAACAGTGAACTTACCGCCATTCGCAGCACGGGATTTTCCATTTTCCGTATCGCGCTGGTGGTGCTGGTCGCCGGAATGCTGTGGACAGTCTCGTTAGGCGCGATTGATGAGTGGGTAGCGTCGCCATTGCAGCAACAGGCGATGCAAATCAAATCGACCGCCACCGCGTTAGGGGGGGACGATGACATCACCGGCAACATGTTGTGGGCCAGACGTGACAATGAATTTGTGACGGTGAAATCGCTGAATGAACAGGGCCAGCCGGTAGGCGTGGAGATATTTCATTACCGCGACGATCTGTCACTCGAATCCTACATTTACGCGCGCAGCGCCACCATCGAAGACGATAAAACGTGGCTCCTGCACGGTGTGAATCATAAAAAATGGCTTAATGGCAAAGAAACGCTGGAAACATTAGATAATCTGCCGTGGCAATCGACGTTCACCAGTATAAATCTCGAAGAGTTATCGATGCCGGGTAATAGCTTTTCTGTCCGCCAGCTCAACCATTACATCCATTATTTGCAGGAAACCGGGCACGCTCACCGGGGATGGGCAGCCGTCTTGCTGTGGGCGTCATCGTTGGCTTGCTTACCTGGATTAGCTATCAAATCATAGTCAACCTGGGATTGTTATTTGCGTTGAGCGCCCCCGTTACTGCGCTAGGTTTACCAATTGCATTTGTGCTGATGGCGTTGAGTCTGGTGTATTGGTATGACAGGCAACACTAAACCCGCCGTGGCGTAATACCACGACGGGTTAACATTACTGTTTCAGCGTGGCAAATGCCTGAATGATGGCATCGATTTGTTCGCGGCTGTGCGCAGCGTTAACGCTACAGCGCAGCAGCGTAATGCCTGCCGGCGCAGCAGGTGGCAGGATAAGATTCACATAAACACCTAGAGAGATAAGCTCGCGCCAGATGCGTAACCCTTCCTCTTTCGAACCGATTATCACTGGCACTACCGGGCTAATATGCGAGCTTAGCTCGTAACCCAATTTTTGCAGACCGTCATACAGATGGTTGGCGTTATCCATCAACTTTTGCCGCAACTCTGGTTGTGTGGCAATGGTTCTTAACGACGAGCGCACGGTCGCAATGCAGGAAGGAGAAGGGGAGGCGGTGAAAATATACGGGCGGCTGCCGTAGCGCAGCACTTCCATCGCTTCCGAGCCGACAGCAAAACCGCCGATAGAGGCCAGACTCTTACTGAAGGTGCCAACGATAATATCAACATCGTCCTCAACGCCAACGGCCTCAACCAGCCCGCGCCCCGTTGCGCCTAACACGCCAAACGAGTGAGCTTCATCGACAATCAAATAACCGCCGAGACGACGTTTGATATCAATAATTTCCGCCAGCGGCGCAACGTCGCCGAGCATACTGTAGATGCCCTCAACGATGATAATCGCCTCTTTCGCCCGTTCGCCGAGGCGAATCATGCGACGTTCCAGATCGTTGGCGTCGTTATGGCGAAAACGAATAATTTCCGCGCCGCCGAGAGAGCAGGCATCATAAATACTGGCGTGGCTATCGGCATCCAGCAACACCACGGCGTTATGGTCGGCAAGTGCGCTGATGACGCCTAAATTCGCGGTATAACCAGTTGAAAAAACAATAGCAGTAGGGCGATTGAAAAACTCGGCGATCTCTTTCTCTAACGCCAGATGCGGCGCATAGCTGCCATTAGCCATACGAGAACCGGTGGTGCCGGTGCCTTGTGTCGCTAACGCAGCCTGACCTTCGGCGATGGCCTCGTTATTGAAGGTTAAACCGAGATAATTATTGGTTCCGGCCAGGATCACTTTTTTATTGCCGATACGCCCTTCGGTGGCGGAATACACTTCATCAATACAGGTGCCAAACGGTGTTAAACCGTTATCACTAAATTGCAGTCGCTCGCCAGCAAGACGCACATATTTATCGTATAGCCCCATTATTTATTCTCCAGCCATGGAAGTAGTGTTTCCATTAATTGCGCAGGGGTTTTGACATCCAGCAGAATATTAATCGGAATGGAAATATCGAATCTGTCTTCCAGCATCATTAAGAGATCCATCACTTTGATCGATTCCAGACCAAGATCGTTGACGAGCGCGCTGTCAGGCTTAATTTCCACACCGTTTTCGACCAAATCCTGTAAACAGGAAAGGATGTAATCCATTACTATTTCACGATTTACCATAGAAACGTTAACACACCTTTAAACAAGACAATCAAAATAGCCCGTTGCGTAATGCGTGTTCCAGGCTAATCCCGGGAAACCAGTTAATATCTTCAGAAATACGGTTATTACTTGCCGACCAGTCGGCATGGGTTAATTCACGAATTTTTGAGCGCGTCAGCATTGGCTCTTTACCAGACAGACGACTTAATGTTGTGCTGATATCCGCAAGGCATGTGAGCAACGGTAGAGGAATGCCGACCATCCGTACGGAACCACGACGGGCGGCAGCAGCAAGCTGTTGTACGCGCTGCCAGTCATATCCTCCGGAGACGCCATCGCATAATTCATATGTTTGCGTTGGTACAGTTTCGGCGCTTAACCACTGACTCACAGCTTGCGCGAAATCGGTAACGTGCAGAAAAGAGAGTCGTGTTTCTGGTACGCCAAGCCGTGGCAGCAAACCGCGCAGCATCCAGTCAAACAGTGGTTTTAGCTCTTTATCGCCGGGGCCATACACTGCCGTCGGGCGAAAAACGCCCAGCGTAATTTCGTCAGCCATCGCAACCAGCCGTTGTTCGGCGACGTGTTTGGAGTTTGCATACCAGGAGAGTTCAGGATGGCGCGCCGCCAGCGAAGAGATAAACAGAAAACGTTGGCAAAAGCCGCTCTCTTTTGCCGCCTGCATCAGGCGCAGACTGCCGTCAACGTTACAGCGGGTAAAGACATCTTCTTTGTGCCCGCGCACTTGCCCGGCACAATGAACCACCGCACTGGCACCGGCAACCAGCTCGCTAAGCGAATGCGTATCTTCCAGCGAACCGCGCACCCAGATGAGATTATCGCTGACGTGAGCGCGGGCAGTACGCGTCAACGCGCGAACATGAAAGCCGCGAATGAGCAGGTTATCGATAATATATTTACCAATAAACCCGGTAGCACCCGTCACCGCGACTATTTGGCTCATACGAGAGATTCCTGCACAGCGGGATTAGCGGCGACGGCCTTCTGATAACGTTTTTTCGCTTCCGCACGGGCGGGCTTGCCGGAAGAGGTGCGGGGAATACTGTGGGGCGGTAACAGATCGATAGCCGCTGTCACGCCAAACTCACTTTGTATCCGCGCCGCCAGCGAGTGGATAAGCTGCGCGCGACGTGCTTCGTCGCTGATCCGACACTGGATCTGCAAAATGATTTTTTCCTGGGCGGTAACAAACGCAATGGCATCGCCGGAGTGAATTTCCGGCTCCTGCTCCGCCAGGTACTCAATATCCTGCGGCCAGATATTGCGGCCACGAATAATAATCAGATCTTTAATGCGTCCGGTGACATACAGATAACCGTCCAGCAGATAGCCGAGATCGCCAGTATCTAACCAACCCGTCGCAGCAATCTCGTCTTGCGAAGCCTGGTCGCCAAAGTAACCACTCATCAGGCTGGGGCCGGAGATGCAAATATGACCTACCACACGTTCCGTGACTGGAATACCTGCTTCATTACGGATTTCAATACCATGTTCCGGCAATGCTTTACCGCAGTTGACGAAAGTCGATACAGCGCGCGTTTCTGCGTTCGGCGCGATGGCTTTACCCTGATATTCGAGGATGTCGCGATCCACTTCGTTAACTACAACGCCGGAGGCTTCGTCAGAAAAACTGACGGCAAGCGCGTTCTCTGCCAGCCCGTAGCATGGCATGAAAGTTTTATCGTCAAAGTTAGCCTGACGGAAACATTCAGCAAATTGATGGAGTTGCTCTGCGGAGATTGGCTCAGCGCCAATACCGGCGACGCGCCAGCAGGAGAGATCCAGTTCAGCGAGATCTTTTTCATTCACCCGGCGCTGGCACAGTTCATAGCCAAACGGTGGCGCAACGGAAACGGTGCCGTGATTTTTACTGATCAATTTAAGCCATTGCAGCGGGCGCATGGCGAAATCCTGAGTGCGCAAGTAATCCACTGAAAGCTGCGTGGCGACAGGTGTCAGGAGAAAACCGACCAGCCCCATATCATGATAGAAAGGCAGCCAGGAGACGCAGCGATCGCCCGGACGTAATTTAATGCCGTCATGACTGATGGCACGTAGATTGGCCATTACTTCGCGATGAGTAATGATGACGCCACGGGGAAAACGAGTGCTGCCGGAGGTGTACTGGAGGTAGGCGATATCGTCTGGAACGGGGTGCTGGAGCGTAACGTCGGCTTCCGGCAAGGATTTAAACCAGGCATGGCTTAACACATGCAACTCGGGGTTGTCATGCGTCGCGGCATTGACCAGCGGTAACCACTCATCGCCGGTGATAATCGCGGCTGGCTGACAGCTTGCCAGTAAGCCCTGCAATTTGGCGCTCCAGGAATCTCGTTGACCGACCCCCATCGGAATCGCCAACGGGACGGCGACTAACCCGGCATACTGGCAGGCAAAAAATGCTTCAACAAACCCGCTACTGGTTTCGGCAATCAGCGCCACGCGATCGCCTTTTTTCAAATTTAGCGATAACAACCGCTTTGCGCCTGCTTCGGCATGTGCTTTTAAATTGTGATATTCCAGTTCATCTTCAAGCTGGCAACGTCTGTCATAAAAGTTCATTCCGGCGCGGCCCAGAGCGGCATAATCCAAAGCATCAACCAGCGTTGGAAAATCGGCATAGCGCATAGGCAGGGAATGCGTAAAAATTTTATTAGACATATACACCACGAGAAAATTGGATATCAAAAATAAAATGACAATAATGCGGTGGATTATATATGCATAAAAGATAAATGAGATAGTATTTTCACGGGTGCGATATTGAACATTGATTTAAATAATGATTTTAACTTTTTTGTTTTTATTGTGAATAATATTTGATTTGTGAATGTATTAAGTAAGTGGCCTGTCTGGTCGCATTAAGCACTAACGATTAATATTTTTTCAGATAATGTAGGTGATGGTTTTATCGCAATAATTAAAAGCAGTATTTTATATTCATCGGATGGATTATTAAGGTGCCGAATGTCTCGGTTTATGCCCGTATTCCCTCCGTTAATTATTTGTTAGCCACTGAGCCAGGGAATGCGGTCTGCTGATGATTAAAATTGAAAAAGTAATTAATAAAAATGACCTTAAGGCATTTATCGCTTTTCCGTCATCACTCTATCCCGATGATCCAAACTGGATCCCCCCTTTGTTCATTGAACGCAGCGAGCATTTGTCCAGGAAGAATCCGGGGACGGAGCATATTATCTGGCAGGCGTGGGTGGCAAAAAAAGCGGGGCAGATAGTCGGGCGCATTACCGCGCAAATCGATACTTTGCACCGCGAGCGATACGGTGAAGATACTGGTCATTTCGGTATGATTGACGCCATTGATGATCCGCAGGTTTTTGCCGCTTTATTTGGCGCAGCGGAAGCGTGGTTGAAGTCACAAGGCGCGCGCAACATCAGCGGACCTTTCAGCCTGAATATCAATCAGGAAAGCGGATTACTGATTGAAGGTTTCGATACACCGCCATGCGCGATGATGCCGCACGGTAAACCGTGGTATGCCGCGCATATTGAACAATTGGGTTATCGCAAAGGCATTGATCTACTGGCGTGGTGGATGCAGCGAACCGATCTTACTTTCTCTCCGGCGCTAAAAAAACTGATGGATCAGGTACGCAAAAAGGTGACCATTCGCTGCATCAATCGCCAGCGGTTTGCCGAAGAAATGCAGGTTCTGCGTGAGATTTTCAACTCTGGCTGGCAGCACAACTGGGGATTTGTGCCGTTTACCGAACATGAGTTCGCGACCATGGGCGATCAGCTTAAGTACCTGGTGCCGGACGATATGATCTACATCGCCGAGATTGATTCTGCACCCTGTGCGTTTATTGTCGGCTTACCGAACATCAACGAAGCGGTTGCCGATCTGAATGGATCGCTCTTTCCCTTCGGCTGGGCAAAATTGCTGTGGCGCTTAAAAGTCAGCGGTGTGCGAACTGCGCGAGTGCCGCTGATGGGGGTACGTGACGAGTATCAGTTTAGCCGCATTGGCCCGGTGATCGCGCTGCTGCTGATTGAAGCATTACGCGATCCCTTTGCTCGCAGGAAGATTGATGCGCTGGAGATGTCATGGATCCTCGAAACCAATACAGGCATGAATAACATGCTGGAACGCATTGGGGCGGAGCCGTATAAACGTTACCGGTTGTATGAAAAGCACATTTAATACCAGATCCCATTAAGCGCAGGGGCGGTTCCCTCGCCCCAGGGGAAGAGGGTGAGGGCGAAAACTCGGCTCACATTCCCACCTTGTTTATCTCCAGCGGCACCGCCGAGCGAATCAAGTGGTGGCCTTCCAGCTCGATATCGTGGAGATTCTTTTTTACGGTCATCACGTGATCGCGGGCGGCGCGCTGGGCGACATGCGGCAGCCGCTGCAAAACCGCGTTATAGATCCGCGCATGTTGGCGATCGATCTGTTTCTTCTGCCGTGGTCGATGGTAGAGATTATTCACGCTGGTAAACACCGAATTAAACATCAGGTCGGTCAATGATTGCAGAGTAAACACCAGCACCTGATTGTGGGAAGCCTGACAAATTGCCCGATGAAAAGCGTGATCCAACTGCGCATGTTCGATCAGCGAAATCTCTTTGTTGTTCTCACTGGCGGCGAGCATTTTTTCATAACAGCGGGTAATCAAGACAAAATCAGCCTGGGTTCCCAGCGTTGCCGCCAGCCTTGCCGATTCACCTTCCAGCAGTGCGCGAACGTCGAGCAGATCGTACAGCGTTCGCGGCTGCGTACTGAACAGATGGATCAGCGGGCTGGTGTCCTGCACCCGATCAAGACGAGCCACACGGGAATCACGCCCCTGCGCCGTTTCAATAATCCCGCGCCCGCGCAGCACGGTCAGTCCTTCACGCAGTGCGGAGCGTGAGAAGCCGAGCTTTTCACACAGTCGGCGCTCTGAAGGAAGCGGCTGCCCAACTTTCAACACGCCGTCGATAATCAACCGTTCGATACTCTCTGCAACCACTTCGCAAATAGGGCGACGCTCATCTTTCATTCCCGGACCTCGTGCACAGGTAGGACCAATTTTTCTGTTCTTAATTTGCAAAACACGTACATCACGCAAGTGATTATGTTACATCAATTTAACATTAAGTTAACCAAGGCAAGGTCACAGAGCTGGAAAAAAAATGGTCTGACCGGTAGCTAAAGAGATAGACGAAAACAAAAAGCCCGCTTAATAACTGTTCACAGAAGCAGCGCGCAAAAATCAGCTGCCACACAACACAACAAAGCGAAGCCTACTCATGAGCATCTTGTACGAAGAGCGTCTTGATGGCGCTTTACCCGATGTCGACCGCACATCGGTACTGATGGCACTGCGTGAGCATGTCCCTGGACTCGAGATCCTGCATACCGATGAGGAGATCATTCCTTACGAGTGTGACGGGTTGAGCGCGTATCGCACGCGTCCATTACTGGTTGTTCTGCCTAAGCAGATGGAACAGGTGGCAGCGATTCTGGCTGTCTGCCACCGTCTGCGTGTACCGGTAGTTACCCGTGGCGCAGGCACCGGGCTTTCTGGCGGCGCGTTGCCGCTGGAAAAAGGTGTGTTGTTGGTGATGGCGCGCTTTAAAGAGATCCTCGATATTAACCCCGTCGGTCGCCGCGCGCGCGTGCAGCCGGGCGTGCGTAACCTGGCGATCTCCCAGGCCGTTGCGCCGCATAATCTCTATTACGCACCGGATCCCTCCTCGCAAATCGCCTGTTCTATTGGCGGCAACGTGGCGGAAAACGCCGGAGGCGTCCACTGCCTGAAATATGGTCTGACCGTACATAACCTGCTGAAAATCGAAGTGCAAACGCTGGACGGCGAGGCGCTGACGTTGGGATCGGACGCGCTGGATTCGCCTGGTTTTGACCTGCTGGCGCTGTTCACCGGATCGGAAGGTATGCTCGGCGTGACCACCGAAGTGACGGTAAAACTGCTGCCGAAGCCGCCCGTGGCGCGGGTTCTGTTAGCCAGCTTTGACTCGGTAGAAAAAGCCGGACTTGCGGTTGGTGACATCATCGCCAATGGCATTATCCCCGGCGGGCTGGAGATGATGGATAACCTGTCGATCCGCGCGGCGGAAGATTTTATTCATGCTGGTTATCCCGTCGATGCCGAAGCGATTTTGTTGTGCGAGCTGGACGGCGTGGAGTCTGACGTTCAGGAAGACTGCGAGCGTGTTAACGACATCTTACTGAAAGCGGGCGCGACTGACGTCCGTCTGGCACAGGACGAAGCGGAGCGCGTGCGTTTCTGGGCCGGTCGCAAAAACGCCTTCCCGGCGGTGGGGCGTATCTCGCCGGATTACTACTGTATGGACGGCACCATTCCGCGCCGTGCGCTGCCTGGCGTACTGGAAGGCATTGCCCGTTTATCACAGCAATATGATTTACGCGTTGCCAACGTCTTTCACGCGGGAGACGGCAACATGCACCCGTTAATCCTTTTCGATGCCAACGAACCCGGTGAATTTGCCCGTGCGGAAGAGTTGGGTGGGAAGATCCTCGAACTCTGCGTCGAAGTGGGCGGCAGCATCAGTGGGGAACATGGCATCGGGCGCGAAAAAATCAATCAAATGTGCGCCCAGTTCAACAGCGATGAAATCACGACCTTCCATGCGGTCAAGGCGGCGTTTGACCCTGATGGTTTGCTGAACCCAGGGAAAAACATTCCCACACTGCACCGCTGCGCTGAATTTGGTGCCATGCACGTGCATCACGGTCATTTACCTTTCCCTGAACTGGAGCGTTTCTGATGCTACGCGAGTGTGATTACAGCCAGGTGCTACTGGAGCAGGTGAGTCAGGCGATTAGCGATAAAACGCCGCTGGTAATTCAGGGAAGCAATAGCAAAGCCTTTTTAGGTCGCCCTGTCACCGGGCAAACGCTGGATGTGCGTTGTCATCGCGGCATTGTTAATTACGACCCGACCGAACTGGTGATTACCGCTCGCGCTGGAACGCCGCTGGTGGCGATTGAAGCGGCGCTGGAGAGCGCCGGGCAAATGCTCCCCTGCGAGCCGCCGCATTATGGTGAAGAAGCCACCTGGGGCGGGATGGTCGCCTGCGGGCTGGCGGGGCCGAGTCGCCCGTGGAGCGGATCGGTACGCGATTTTGTCCTCGGTACGCGCATCATTACCGGCACTGGAAAACATCTGCGCTTTGGCGGCGAAGTGATGAAAAACGTCGCCGGATACGATCTCTCGCGGTTAATGGCCGGAAGCTACGGTTGTCTTGGCGTACTCACTGAAATCTCAATGAAAGTGTTGCCGCGACCGCGCGCCACCCTGAGCCTGCGTCGGGAAATCAGCCTGCAAGAAGCCATGAACGAAATCGCCCAGTGGCAACTCCAGCCGCTACCCATTAGTGGCTTATGTTACTTCGACAATGCGTTGTGGATCCGCCTTGAGGGCGGCGAAGGATCGGTAAAAGCAGCGCGTGAACTGCTGGGGGGCGAAGAGGTTACGGGTCAGTTCTGGCAGCAATTGCGTGAACAACAATTGCCGTTCTTCTCATTACCGGGCACTTTATGGCGCATTTCCTTACCCACCGATGCGCCGATGATGGATTTACCCGGCGAACAACTGATCGACTGGGGCGGGGCGTTACGCTGGCTGAAATCGACAGCCGATGACAATCAAATCCACCGCATCGCCCGCAACGCTGGCGGTCATGCGACTCGCTTTAGTGCCGGAGATGGCGGCTTTGCCCCGTTGCCAGCCCCTTTATTCCGCTATCACCAGCAGCTTAAACAGCAGCTCGACCCTTGCGGCGTGTTTAACCCCGGTCGCATGTACGCGGAACTTTGAGGAGCAGGCTATGCAAACCCGATTAACCGAAGAGATGCGTCAGAACGCGCGGGCGCTGGAAGCCGACAGCATCCTGCGTGCCTGTGTTCACTGCGGATTTTGTACCGCAACCTGCCCAACCTATCAGCTTCTGGGGGATGAACTGGATGGGCCGCGCGGGCGCATCTATCTGATTAAACAGGTGCTGGAAGGCAACGAAGTTACGCTTAAAACGCAGGAGCATCTCGATCGCTGTCTCACTTGCCGCAACTGTGAAACCACCTGTCCTTCTGGTGTGCGCTATCACACTCTGCTGGATATCGGGCGTGATATTGTCGAGCAGAAAGTGAAACGTCCACTGCCGGAGCGAATGCTGCGCGAAGGATTGCGCCAGGTAGTGCCGCGTCCGGCGGTCTTTCGCGCATTGACGCAGGTAGGGCTGGTGCTGCGACCGTTTTTGCCGGAACAGGTCAGAGCAAAACTGCCTGCCGAAACGGTGAAAGCTAAACCGCGTCCGCCGCTGCGCCATAAGCGTCGGGTTTTAATGCTGGAAGGCTGCGCCCAGCCTACGCTTTCGCCCAACACCAACGCGGCAACTGCGCGAGTGCTGGATCGTTTGGGGATCAGCGTCATGCCAGCTAACGAAGCAGGCTGTTGTGGCGCGGTGGACTATCATCTTAATGCGCAGGAGAAAGGGCTGGCGCGGGCGCGCAATAATATTGATGCCTGGTGGCCCGCAATTGAAGCAGGTGCCGAGGCTATTTTGCAGACTGCCAGCGGCTGTGGCGCGTTCGTCAAAGAGTATGGGCAGATGCTGAAAAACGATGCGCTGTATGCCGATAAAGCGCGTCAGGTCAGTGAACTGGCGGTCGATTTAGTCGAACTGTTGCGCAAGGAACCGCTGGAAAAACTGGCAATTCGCGGCGATAAAAAACTGGCCTTCCACTGCCCGTGTACTCTGCAACATGCGCAAAAGCTGAACGGCGAAGTGGAAAAAGTATTACTGCGCCTGGGATTTACCTTAACCGACGTTCCCGACAGCCATCTGTGCTGCGGGTCGGCGGGAACATATGCGTTAACGCATCCCGATCTGGCGCGCCAGCTACGGGATAACAAAATGAATGCGCTGGAAAGCGGCAAACCGGAAATGATCGTCACCGCCAACATTGGTTGCCAGACGCATCTGGCGAGCGCCGGTCGTACCTCTGTGCGCCACTGGATTGAAATTGTAGAACAAGCCCTTGAAAAGGAATAACAAAATGAAAACTAAAGTCATTCTTAGCCAGCAAATGGCGAGTGCAATTATTGCCGCAGGTCAGGAAGAGGCGCAGAAAAATAACTGGTCTGTTTCTATTGCTGTTGCCGATGACGGCGGTCATCTGCTGGCGTTAAGTCGCATGGATGATTGCGCGCCGATTGCGGCTTACATCTCCCAGGAGAAAGCGCGTACCGCCGCGCTGGGGCGTCGTGAAACTAAGGGCTATGAAGAGATGGTGAACAACGGACGTACCGCGTTCGTGACGGCACCGTTACTGACGTCGCTGGAAGGCGGCGTACCGGTTGTTGTGGATGGGCAAATTATTGGTGCCGTGGGCGTTTCTGGTTTAACCGGAGCACAGGATGCGCAGGTCGCGAAAGCGGCAGCAGCGGTGTTGGCGAAATAAGCGAAAACGAGGAGATAAATAATGAGTGAAACCATGACCCAGGGCCGTTTACGCATTGACGCCAATTTTAAACGTTTTGTGGATGAAGAAGTTTTGCCGGGCGTGGAACTGGATGCTGCCGCGTTCTGGCGCAATGTTGATGAGATTGTTCACGATCTGGCGCCAGAAAATCGTCAGTTGCTGGTAGAACGCGATCGCATTCAGGCGGCGCTCGACGAGTGGCATCGCAGCAATCCGGGGCCGGTAAAAGACAAAGCGGCCTATAAATCTTTCCTGCGTGAACTGGGCTACCTGGTGCCGCAACCGGAGCACGTGACGGTGGAAACCACGGGCATCGACAGTGAAATTACCAGTCAGGCGGGGCCACAGCTGGTGGTTCCGGCAATGAACGCCCGCTATGCGCTGAACGCGGCGAACGCCCGCTGGGGTTCACTGTACGACGCGCTGTACGGCAGCGACATCATCCCGCAGGAAGGGGCGATGGTCAGCGGCTACGATCCGCAGCGCGGCGAGCAGGTTATCGCCTGGGTTCGGCGTTTTCTCGACGAATCACTGCCGCTGGAAAATGGCAGCTATCAGGATGCGGTGGCGTTTAGCGTGGTCGATAAACAATTACGTATCCAGTTGAAAAATGGCACGGAAACCACGTTACGTACCCCGGCGCAGTTTGTCGGTTATCGTGGTGATGCCGCTGCGCCGGGCTGCATTTTGCTGAAAAATAACGGTTTGCATATCGAGCTGCAAATCGATGCCAACGGGCGGATTGGCAAAGACGATCCGGCGCACATCAACGATGTTATCGTCGAAGCTGCCATCAGTACCATTCTCGACTGCGAAGATTCGGTCGCTGCGGTTGATGCGGAAGATAAAATCCTGCTGTACCGCAACCTGCTGGGGCTGATGCAGGGCACTCTGCAAGAGAAGATGGAGAAAAACGGTCGGCAAATCGTGCGTAAACTGAATGACGATCGTCAGTACACTGCTGCCGACGGCTCTGAAATTTCTCTGCACGGGCGCTCGCTGCTGTTTATCCGCAACGTGGGTCATTTGATGACCATTCCTGTGATTTGGGACAGCGAAGGCAATGAAATCCCGGAAGGTATTCTTGATGGCGTCATGACTGGCGCGATTGCCCTCTACGATTTAAAAGTGCAGAAAAACTCGCGTACCGGCAGCGTCTATATTGTGAAACCGAAAATGCACGGTCCGCAGGAAGTGGCGTTCGCCAACAAACTGTTTACCCGCATTGAGACGATGCTCGGCATGGCACCGAATACCCTGAAAATGGGCATTATGGATGAAGAACGCCGAACCTCGCTGAACTTACGTAGCTGTATCGCCCAGGCGCGCAACCGCGTGGCGTTCATCAACACCGGCTTCCTCGACCGTACCGGCGATGAGATGCATTCGGTGATGGAAGCGGGGCCGATGTTGCGTAAAAACCAGATGAAATCGACGCCGTGGATCAAAGCCTACGAGCGCAATAACGTGCTGTCTGGTTTGTTCTGTGGGCTGCGCGGTAAAGCGCAAATCGGTAAAGGCATGTGGGCAATGCCGGATCTGATGGCTGACATGTACAGCCAGAAGGGCGACCAGTTACGTGCCGGGGCAAACACGGCCTGGGTTCCGTCGCCGACCGCCGCTACGCTCCATGCGCTACACTACCATCAAACCAACGTACAGAGCGTGCAAGCCAACATTGCCAACACAGAGTTCAATGCTGAATTTGAACCGCTGCTGGACGATCTGCTGACCATCCCGGTTGCTGAAAACGCTAACTGGTCGGCGCAAGAGATCCAACAAGAGCTGGACAACAACGTACAGGGTATTCTGGGGTATGTGGTGCGCTGGGTGGAGCAGGGGATTGGTTGTTCAAAAGTGCCGGATATTCACAACGTGGCGCTGATGGAAGACCGTGCAACGCTGCGCATCTCCAGCCAGCATATCGCTAACTGGTTACGTCACGGTATTCTGACTAAAGAACAGGTGCAGGCGTCGCTGGAGAATATGGCGAAAGTGGTGGATCAGCAAAACGCTGGCGATCCGGCGTATCGTCCGATGGTGGGGAATTTCGCTAATTCGTGTGCGTTTAAAGCTGCCAGCGATTTAATCTTCCTCGGCGTGAAACAGCCAAACGGTTATACCGAACCGTTATTACACGCCTGGCGTTTACGCGAAAAAGAAAGTCATTAATAGCAATAGCAAAAGCCCCGGCAAGTTTTATTGTCGGGGCTATTATAGTTACTGCGGTAGTACATTTATCCCGGAAATAACCGGAGCGATTATCAGGGTTTAACAATATTAAATACCCGTAGCGCATCACTAGCGGGATTAAAACAACAATATGGACATCTTAACGATACTCTGCGCCTGCGTGTGCGGAACAGAAACCCTTACCCGATATACTTGTTATGCCAGAGGTAGCAATTGCGTTAGCGGCGTGCTGTTGCTGTAAAGTATAACCCCTATATTTTACAGTTCAGTCCTCTTTTGCTTATTACAACCTTAAGTATATCAAGCATATAAAGATAATAAGAGACTGAACAATATGGTTACCTGGACCCAAATGTATATGCCGATGGGAGGACTGGGGCTATCCGCTCTGGTCGCCTTGATCCCGATAATATTCTTCTTCGTTGCACTCGCGGTATTACGTCTGAAAGGACATGTCGCCGGAGCAATAACCCTTATATTATCGATATTGATTGCGATATTCGCCTTTAAAATGCCGATTGATATGGCATTTGCTGCTGCGGGATATGGCTTTATTTATGGCTTATGGCCGATTGCGTGGATTATTGTCGCAGCGGTATTCCTCTATAAATTAACCGTTGCCAGCGGGCAGTTTGATATTATCCGCAGCTCGGTTATCTCCATCACCGACGATCAACGTTTGCAGGTGCTACTGATTGGTTTCTCCTTTGGCGCGCTGCTGGAAGGGGCGGCTGGCTTTGGCGCGCCGGTGGCGATTACGGGGGCGTTGCTGGTGGGGCTGGGCTTCAAACCGTTATATGCGGCGGGGCTGTGCCTGATTGCCAACACTGCGCCGGTGGCGTTTGGAGCGTTGGGCGTGCCGATTCTGGTCGCCGGTCAGGTAACGGGAATCGATCCGTTCGACATCGGTGCAATGGCGGGACGTCAGTTGCCGTTCTTGTCAGTTCTTGTACCGTTCTGGCTGGTGGCGATGATGGACGGCTGGAAAGGGGTGAAAGAGACGTGGCCAGCGGCGCTGGTTGCGGGTGGTAGCTTTGCGGTTACCCAGTTCTTTACCTCTAACTACATTGGTCCTGAACTGCCGGATATTACTTCGGCGCTGGTGAGTATCGTCTCACTTTCTTTATTCCTTAAAGTCTGGCGACCGAAAAATACCGAAACGGCAATCAGCATGGGGCAATCCGCAGGTGCGATGGTGGTGAATAAACCGTCTTCTGGCGGTCCCGTGCCTTCAGAATATAGTCTGGGGCAAATCATTCGCGCCTGGTCACCCTTTTTAATCTTAACGGTGCTGGTCACCATCTGGACGATGAAGCCATTTAAAGCGTTATTTGCGCCGGGCGGTGCGTTTTATTCGCTGGTGATTAATTTCCAGATCCCTCATTTGCATCAGCAGGTACTGAAAGCGGCACCCATTGTCGCCCAGCCGACACCGATGGATGCGGTGTTTAAATTCGACCCGCTGTCCGCTGGCGGCACCGCTATTTTTATTGCGGCGATTATCTCTATATTCATTCTCGGCGTGGGGATCAAGAAAGGCATTGGCGTCTTTGCCGAAACGCTAATTAGCCTGAAGTGGCCGATATTGTCGATTGGCATGGTGCTGGCATTTGCTTTCGTGACCAACTATTCCGGCATGTCTACCACGCTGGCGCTGGTACTGGCGGGCACTGGCGTGATGTTCCCGTTCTTCTCACCGTTCCTTGGCTGGCTGGGGGTATTCCTTACCGGCTCGGACACATCCTCGAATGCCCTGTTTGGTTCACTGCAATCAACCACCGCGCAGCAAATCAACGTCTCTGACACCCTGCTGGTGGCAGCAAATACCAGCGGCGGCGTGACCGGCAAGATGATCTCTCCGCAATCTATCGCCGTGGCCTGCGCCGCAACAGGCATGGTGGGCCGAGAATCTGAACTGTTCCGCTACACTGTGAAACACAGTCTGATCTTTGCCAGCGTTATTGGCATTATCACGCTGTTGCAGGCGTATGTGTTTACCGGAATGTTAGTCTCGTAAGTCAACAAAGCCGGATGATCGTCAATATCATCCGGCTTCATTCTTTTCTGGTTACATTATTCTGTCTTATTAATTAAAAAAATCATTTCCCGATTTATTATCTATGCGGCAATAATGTTTTGTGTTCAGATAACCCGCTAAATAATTAAGCGCGTGAGAATATCTATTTTTTTTGTCCCGCAAAACAAGTCTGTATTAATTATGTTCGCTTGATGAGTAAACACCGTGCTATCTGTTGCTTTTGCAATCGCAATCGTTAAAACTATCAACAACTTGAGATAGTCACATTGTGAATAATTGTTACTTTTTTGTTTGTTAAATCTTTTGATAAATACCCCGACTGACATCGTATAGGGGATATTCTTATAAATTTTACCTGTTTCGTTATCAATAATGCAGTTTTCTTAAGAATGGAGGAAATTATTAGAGAAGATAAAGCATAAAACTATTTCCCCAGTTACGAATCTTTTAACTTTATTTTGTCACTTGCGTTATTAATGAATAAGAAATTTAAATATAAGAAATCGCTTTTAGCGACTATTTTAAGCGCAACCTTGTTAGCCGGTTGTGATGGCGGTGGTTCAGGATCGTCCTCCGATACTCCGCCTGTAGATTCTGGAACAGGGTCTTTGCCGGAAGTGAAACCTGATCCAACACCAAACCCGGAGCCGACGCCGGAGCCTGAACCTACTCCGGACCCGACACCTGATCCAGAGCCAACGCCAGAACCGGAGCCAGAACCTGTTCCTACGAAAACGGGTTATCTGACCCTGGGCGGAAGCCAGCGGGTAATCGGTGCTAAATGTAATGGTGAATCCAGCGACGGCTTTACTTTTACACCTGGCGAGGACGTTACTTGCGTAGCGGGTAACACGACAATTGCCACCTTCAACACTCAGTCAGAAGCTGCGCGTAGCCTGCGTGCGGTTGAAAAAGTGTCGTTTAGCCTTGAGGACTCGCAAGAACTGGCGGAGTCCGACGACAAGAAAAGCAATGCGCTCTCGCTGGTAACCTCCATGAACAGTTGTCCGGCGGATACAGAACAGGTTTGCCTGACGTTCTCCTCGGTGATCGAGAGTAAACGCTTCGACTCGCTGTATAAGCAAATCGATCTGACTCCGGAAGAGTTCAAAAAGCTGGTCAATGAAGAGGTGGAAAACAATGCCGCGACCGATAAGGCGCCATCCACTCATACTTCACCGGTAGTGCCCGTCACGACGCCGGGAACAAAGCCGGATCTGAACGCTTCCTTCGTGTCGGCTAACGCGGAACAGTTTTATCAGTATCAACCTACGGAAATCATTCTTTCTGAAGGTCGCCTGGTAGATAGCCAGGGGAATGGCGTGGTTGGCGTCAACTACTACACCAATTCTGGCCGTGGTGTAACCGGAGAAAACGGCGAGTTTTCCTTTAGCTGGGGGGAAACCATCTCCTTTGGCATCGACACCTTTGAACTTGGCTCAGTGCGCGGTAACAAGTCGACTATTGCACTGACGGAACTGGGCGATGAAGTTCGCGGGGCAAATATCGATCAGCTGATCCACCGCTATTCGAAAGCCGGACAAAATAATACCCGTGTCGTTCCGGACGATGTGCGCAAGGTCTTTGCTGAATATCCCAACGTGATCAACGAGATTATCAATCTCTCTTTATCCAACGGTGCGACGCTGGGTGAAGGTGATCAAGTTGTTACGCTGCCTAACGAATTTATCGAACAGTTTGAAACGGGTCAGGCCAAAGAGATCGATACTGCAATCTGTGCGAAAACCGACGGTTGTAACTCTCCGC
Organism: Escherichia sp. MOD1-EC5495; assembly: GCF_002965965.1. Classification (NCBI taxonomy): domain Bacteria; kingdom Pseudomonadati; phylum Pseudomonadota; class Gammaproteobacteria; order Enterobacterales; family Enterobacteriaceae; genus Escherichia; species Escherichia sp. MOD1-EC5495. The sequence continues at coordinate 45,839 of NZ_PTRI01000020.1, read as the reverse complement.
GCTGGTTCTCGCTGACCGCGCGCAGCATTAATGAAGGTCAGATTCAGGGCGTTATCAACAAGCTGTGGGGCGTGGATCAGAGCTACAAATCTGTCAGCAAGTTCCATGTCTTCCATGACTCTACCAACTTCTATGGCAGTACTGGTAATGCGCGCGGTCAGGCTGTGGTGAATATCTCCAACGCGGCGTTCCCGATTCTGATGGCGCGTAATGATAAAAACTACTGGCTGGCCTTCGGCGAGAAACGTGCCTGGGATAAAAACGAGCTGGCGTACATTACAGAAGCGCCTTCCATTGTGCGACCAGAGAACGTGACACGCGATACCGCCACCTTCAACCTGCCGTTTATTTCGCTGGGGCAAGTCGGTGAGGGCAAACTGATGGTTATCGGTAACCCACACTACAACAGCATTTTGCGTTGCCCGAACGGTTACAGCTGGAACGGGGGCGTTAATAAAGACGGGCAGTGTACGCTCAACAGCGACCCGGATGACATGAAGAACTTCATGGAGAACGTGTTGCGCTATCTGTCAAATGAACGCTGGCTGCCGGACGCGAAAACCAGCATGACCGTGGGCACCAACCTGGATACGGTTTATTTCAAACGTAATGGTCAGGTTACAGGAAACAGTGCTGCGTTTGGCTTCCATCCGGATTTTGCGGGTATCTCCGTTGAACATTTAAGTAGCTATGGCGATCTCGATCCGCAGAAAATGCCGCTGCTGATCCTCAACGGCTTTGAGTATGTGACTCAGGTGGGTAACGATCCCTATGCAATCCCGCTGCGTGCAGACACCAGCAAACCGAAGCTGACTCAGCAGGATGTGACCGATCTGATCGCCTATCTGAACAAAGGCGGATCGGTGCTGATCATGGAAAACGTGATGAGCAACCTTAAGGAAGAGAGCGCATCTGGCTTTGTACGTCTGCTTGATGCCGCAGGTCTGTCGATGGCGCTTAACAAATCGGTGGTGAATAACGATCCTCAAGGGTATCCGAACCGCGTTCGTCAGCAGCGCGCAACGGGTATTTGGGTCTATGAACGTTATCCTGCCGTAGACGGTGCGCTGCCGTACACCATCGATAGTGATACAGGGGAAGTTAAGTGGAAATATCAGGTAGAAAACAAACCTGATGACAAACCGAAGCTGGAAGTTGCCAGCTGGCTGGAAGATGTAGATGGCAAACAGGAAACGCGTTATGCCTTTATTGATGAAGCCGATCATAAAACGGAGGATTCTCTGAAGGCTGCGAAGGAGAAAATTTTCGCCGCGTTCCCGGGGCTGAAAGAGTGTACTGATTCGACTTACCACTACGAGGTCAACTGCCTGGAACATCGTCCTGGCACGGGTGTTCCGGTAACCGGGGGCATGTTTGTTCCGCGCTATACGCAACTGAATCTCAGCGCCGACACCGCGAAAGCGATGCTACAGGCAGCGGATTTGGGAACCAACATTCAGCGCCTGTATCAGCACGAGCTTTACTTCCGTACCAATGGTCGCAAAGGTGAGCGTCTGAGCAGCGTCGATCTGGAACGTCTGTACCAGAACATGTCTGTCTGGCTGTGGAACGATACGAAATATCGTTACGAAAGCAACAAGGATGACGAGCTGGGCTTTAAAACGTTCACTGAGTTCTTGAACTGCTATGCCAACAATGCCTATACCGAGGGCACGCAGTGTTCTACAGATCTGAAAAAATCGCTTGTCGATAACAATATGATCTACGGAGATAATACTGCCAAAGCCGGGATGATGAACCCGAGCTATCCGCTCAACTATATGGAAAAACCGCTGACGCGTCTGATGCTGGGGCGTTCCTGGTGGGATCTGAACATCAAAGTTGATGTCGAGAAGTATCCGGGAGCAGTATCGGCTGAAGGTGAGAAGGTTACTGAAACCATCAGCCTGTTCTCGAATCCGACCAAATGGTTTGCGGGTAACATGCAGTCTACTGGTCTGTGGGCTCCGGCTCAGAAAGAGGTCACCATTGAGTCTACGGCGGACGTTCCTGTGACTGTCACCGTGGCGCTGGCTGACGACCTGACCGGACGTGAGAAGCATGAAGTCGCGCTGAACCGTCCGCCGAGAGTGACTAAAACGTATACTCTGGAGGCTAATGGTACGGTGAAGTTTACGGTTCCTTACGGTGGTCTGATTTATATCAAGGGCGACAGCAAGGAGAATAATAAATCTGCCAGCTTCACCTTTACCGGTGTGGTAAAAGCGCCGTTCTATAAAGACGGTAAATGGAAAAACGCTCTGAACTCACCGGCGCCGTTGGGTGAGCTGGAGTCAGACTCTTTCGTCTACACCACGCCGAAGAAGAACCTTGAGGCCAGCAATTTCACTGGTGGCGTAGCAGAATTCGCTAAAGATCTGGATACTTTTGCCAGCTCGATGAATGACTTCTACGGTCGTGATGGCGAGCAAGGTAAGCACCGGATGTTTACCTATAAAGCATTGACGGGTCACAAACATCGTTTTACTAACGATGTGCAGATCTCCATTGGTGATGCGCACTCTGGTTATCCGGTAATGAACAGCAGCTTCTCGACGAACAGCACCACGCTGCCGACGACGCCGCTGAACGACTGGCTGATCTGGCACGAAGTAGGGCACAACGCTGCAGAAACGCCGCTGACTGTACCGGGCGCAACTGAAGTAGCGAACAACGTGCTGGCGCTGTACATGCAGGATCGCTATCTCGGCAAGATGAACCGTGTCGCTGACGATATTACCGTTGCGCCGGAATATCTGAACGAGAGCAATGGTCAGGCATGGGCGCGCGGCGGTGCGGGTGACCGTCTGCTGATGTACGCACAGCTGAAGGAGTGGGCAGAGAAAAACTTTGATATCACGAAGTGGTATCCAGAGGGGCAACTGCCAGCGTTCTACAGCAATCGTGAAGGGATGAAAGGCTGGAACCTGTTCCAGTTGATGCACCGTAAAGCACGCGGCGATGATGTTGGTAAAACTAAGTTTGGCGAAAAAAATTACTGTGCCGAATCCAACGGTAACGCTGCCGACACGCTGATGCTGTGTGCCTCCTGGGTAGCTCAGACGGATCTTTCGGAGTTCTTTAAGAAATGGAATCCGGGCGCGAATGCTTACCAGCTGCCGGGGGCAAGTGAGATGAGCTTCGAAGGCGGTGTGAGCCAGTCGGCTTACAAGACGCTGGCGTCGCTTGGCCTGCCGAAACCGGAAAAAGGGCCGGAAACCATTAATACGGTTACCGAGCATAAGATGTCAGCCGAGTAAGCCTGTAGGCATGAAATAAGGCGCATCGGGTTAACACATATGCCCGATGCGCCAACTTATCGGAGCTACAGAGAAAGCCGCAATTACTTGCGTTGGCAGATACCTGTAGGCCGGATAAGGCGTTTTACGCCGCATCCGGCAAGTTACAACACATAACCTTTAACCATGCATTTTGATGTTTTTCAGCAATATCCAGCGGTGATGCCCATCCTGGCAACCGTTGGTGGATTAATCATCGGCAGTTTTTTGAATGTGGTGATTTGGCGTTACCCCATCATGCTGCGCCAACAAATGGCGGAGTTTCAGGGGGAAACGCCGAGTGCGCAGTCAAAAATAAGCCTGGCGCTGCCACGTTCGCACTGTCCGCATTGCCAGCAGACCATCCGCGTTCGTGACAACATTCCGCTGCTCTCCTGGCTGATGCTCAAAGGGCGCTGCCGTGACTGTCAGGCGAAAATCAGCAAGCGTTATCCGCTGGTGGAGTTATTGACGGCACTCGCTTTTTTGCTGGCGAGTCTGGTCTGGCCGGAAAGTGGATGGGGGCTGGCGGTGATGATATTATCCGCCTGGCTGATTGCCGCGAGTGTCATCGACCTCGATAACCAATGGCTGCCCGATGTCTTTACTCAGGGCGTATTGTGGACGGGGCTGATTGCAGCATGGGCGCAGCAGAGTCCGTTAACGCTACAAGACGCAGTCACCGGCGTACTGGTGGGGTTTATCTCTTTTTACTCGCTGCGCTGGATAGCCGGAATAGTTCTGCGTAAAGAAGCATTAGGCATGGGCGATGTATTACTCTTCGCCGCTTTAGGTGGCTGGGTGGGGGCGTTGTCGCTGCCCAATGTTGCTTTAATCGCCTCATGCTGCGGCCTGATATATGCCGTTATTACAAAAAAAGGATCAACCACACTGCCTTTTGGACCGTGTTTAAGTCTGGGCGGTATAGCAACACTTTATCTACAGGCATTGCTTTAATGATAACAACGTCATTATCGAAGTGACATTTTTACTCTTATTAATAACCTTGGAGATTATTAACCATGTCGATAAAAAAGATGCCAGGGAGGGTATTAATATCGCTATTGTTGAGCGTTACAGGATTATTAAGTGGCTGCGCCAGCCATAATGAAAACGCCAGTTTACTGGCGAAAAAACAGGCGCAAAATATCAGTCAAAACCTGCCAATTAAATCTGCGGGATATACCTTAGTGCTGGCGCAAAGTAGCGGTGCGACGGTAAAAATGACCATTATCAGCGAAGCGGGTGCCCAGACCACGCAGACGCCTGACGCCTTTTTAAACAGCTATCAACGACAAATGTGCGCAGACCCGACGGTGAAATTAATGATTACCGAGGGAATTAATTACAGCATAACGATTAATGATACACGTACAGGTAACCAGTATCAGCGGAAACTGGATCGTACCACCTGTGGAATAGTCAAAGCATAACGTCGGGTATATAAATTGGCGCGGGTTGTTTTTCGTGACGCACGAATTTATCTCATTCAGTGGCTGACTAAAATTCGTCACACTCTTAGCCAGAGACAATCTCTTAATACAGACAAAGAGCATCTGCGAAAAATTGTACGCGCGATGTTCTGGCTGGTGCTGCTTATTATTTCTGCAAAAATGGCGTATTCACTCTGGCGCTATATCTCCTTTTCTGCGGAATATACGGCGGTTTCCCCATCGGCGAATAAACCGGCACGTGCGGATGCAAAAACGTTCGATAAAAAAGACGTACAATTAATCAGCCAGCAAAACTGGTTTGGCAAATATCAGCCCGTCGCCGCGCCGGTAAAACAACCCGAACCAGCGCCGGTGGCAGAAACGCGTCTTAATGTGGTGCTGCGCGGGATCGCCTTTGGTGCCAGACCCGGCGCGGTTATTGAAGAAGGCGGCAAACAGCAGGTCTATCTGCAGGGGGAACGGCTTGGTTCTCACAACGCGGTGATTGAGGAAATCAACCGCGACCATGTGATGCTGCGCTATCAGGGAAAAATAGAGCGCCTGAGCCTGGCAGAAGAGGAGCGTTCCACCGTTGCCGTGACCAACAAAAAAGCTGTCAGTGACGAAGAAAAGCCAGCTGTTGCTGAACCTGCTGTCAGTGCGCCAGTTGAGATCCCGGCTGCCGTGCGTCAGGCACTGGCGAAAGATCCGCAGAAAATTTTTAACTATATCCAGCTTACGCCCGTGCGTAAGGAGGGGATTGTCGGTTATGCAGTGAAACCGGGGGCAGATCGTTCTCTGTTCGATGCCAGCGGTTTCAAGGAAGGCGATATCGCCATTGCGTTAAATCAGCAGGATTTTACTGATCCACGAGCAATGATTGCTCTGATGCGGCAGTTACCTTCAATGGATTCCATTCAACTTACGGTTTTACGCAAGGGTGCGCGCTACGACATTTCCATCGCGCTGCGCTAACCGCATTTAATCCAGGAGAATCATTCATCGTGTTTTGGCGTGATATTACGTTGTCGGTCTGGCGTAAGAAGACAACTGGCCTCAAAACAAAAAAGCGTTTACTGCCGCTGGTGCTGGCAGCGGCATTATGTAGTTCACCGGTCTGGGCGGAAGAAGCCACTTTCACCGCCAATTTTAAAGATACCGACCTGAAATCGTTCATCGAAACCGTCGGCGCTAACCTTAATAAAACCATCATCATGGGACCAGGCGTACAGGGGAAAGTGAGTATTCGCACGATGACCCCGCTCAATGAACGCCAGTATTACCAGCTATTCCTTAACCTGCTGGAAGCGCAGGGGTATGCCGTCGTACCGATGGAAAACGATGTGCTGAAGGTGGTGAAATCCAGTGCCGCGAAAGTCGAGCCGCTGCCGCTGGTCGGTGAAGGTAGCGACAACTACGCGGGTGATGAAATGGTCACTAAAGTGGTGCCGGTACGCAATGTGTCGGTACGCGAGCTGGCACCGATTCTGCGCCAGATGATCGACAGCGCAGGTTCTGGCAACGTCGTTAATTACGATCCCTCCAACGTGATTATGCTTACCGGACGCGCCTCAGTTGTGGAACGGCTGACGGAAGTGATCCAGCGCGTGGATCATGCTGGGAACCGCACCGAAGAGGTTATCCCGCTGGATAACGCCTCGGCTTCGGAAATTGCTCGCGTGCTGGAAAGCCTGACTAAAAACAGCGGCGAGAACCAGCCAGCGACGCTGAAATCACAGATTGTCGCCGATGAACGCACCAACAGCGTGATTATCAGCGGCGATCCCGCCACGCGGGATAAAATGCGCCGCCTGATCCGTCGTCTGGACTCAGAAATGGAGCGCAGCGGCAACAGCCAGGTGTTCTATCTCAAATACAGCAAAGCCGAAGATCTGGTCGATGTTCTGAAACAGGTCAGCGGCACGCTCACCGCCGCTAAAGAAGAGGCGGAAGGCACGGTCGGTAGCGGGCGTGAGGTTGTCTCCATCGCCGCCAGCAAACACAGTAATGCCCTGATTGTTACCGCGCCGCAGGACATCATGCAGTCGCTACAAAGCGTGATTGAACAACTGGATATTCGCCGTGCTCAGGTGCATGTCGAGGCGTTGATCGTGGAAGTTGCCGAAGGCAGCAATATCAACTTCGGCGTGCAGTGGGCGTCGAAAGATGCCGGGTTAATGCAGTTTGCCAACGGCACGCAGATCCCTATCGGCACGCTGGGGGCAGCCATTTCTCAGGCGAAACCGCAGAAAGGCTCCACGGTGATCAGCGAAAACGGCGCTACCACCATTAACCCGGACACCAACGGCGATCTCTCCACGCTTGCCCAGCTACTTTCCGGCTTTAGCGGTACGGCGGTTGGCGTGGTGAAAGGCGACTGGATGGCGCTGGTACAGGCGGTTAAAAACGACTCCAGCTCTAACGTCCTTTCTACGCCGAGCATCACCACGCTGGACAACCAGGAAGCCTTCTTCATGGTGGGCCAGGACGTTCCGGTATTAACCGGATCTACCGTTGGCTCCAATAACAGCAATCCTTTCAACACCGTAGAGAGGAAAAAAGTCGGCATCATGCTGAAAGTCACGCCGCAGATTAACGAAGGTAACGCGGTACAGATGGTGATTGAGCAGGAAGTCTCGAAAGTGGAAGGGCAGACCAGCCTCGACGTGGTGTTTGGCGAGCGCAAACTGAAAACCACCGTGCTGGCTAACGATGGTGAGCTGATTGTGCTTGGCGGTCTGATGGACGACCAGGCGGGAGAAAGTGTGGCGAAAGTGCCGCTGCTGGGCGATATCCCGTTGATTGGTAACCTGTTTAAATCGACGGCGGATAAAAAAGAAAAACGTAACCTGATGGTGTTTATCCGCCCGACGATTCTGCGTGACGGTATGGCGGCAGACGGCGTGTCGCAGCGCAAATATAACTACATGCGCGCCGAGCAGATCTATCGCGATGAGCAAGGCTTAAGCCTGATGCCGCACACCGCGCAGCCGGTACTGCCAGCGCAAAACCAGACCTTACCGCCGGAAGTACGCGCGTTCCTCAATGCCGGGAGAACACGTTAATGGTGCCTGTAGCACAGGAAACCACCGCTAACACCGTGCGTCTGCCCTACAGTTTCAGCCGTCGGTTTAGTCTGGTGGCATGGTGCGAATCGTCGCTGGAGATCCTCCATGTGCATCCGCTGTCGCTCTCTGTTTTGCAGGAGCTACAGCGGGGGCTGAACACACCCTTTACACTTCGGCAAATCGATGAGGCCGAGTTTGAACAGCGACTGAATGCGGTCTGGCAGCGGGACTCTTCCGAGGCTCGCCAGCTGATGGAAGATCTCGGTTCTGCCGAGGACTTTTTTACCCTCGCAGAAGAGCTGCCGGAAACGGAAGATCTGCTGGAAAGTGACGACGATGCGCCGATCATCAAACTGATCAACGCCATGCTGGCAGAGGCGATTAAAGAAGGCGCTTCGGATATCCACATCGAGACGTTTGAAAAGAGTCTGGTGATCCGTTTTCGTGTTGACGGCACATTACATGAAATGCTGCGTCCGGGGCGCAAACTGGCCTCGCTGCTGGTATCGCGTATTAAGGTGATGGCACGGCTGGATATCGCCGAAAAGCGCGTACCGCAGGATGGACGTATTGCGCTGCTGCTGGGCGGTCGGGCGATTGACGTGCGTGTCTCCACCATGCCATCCGCCTGGGGCGAGCGCGTGGTGCTGCGACTGCTGGACAAAAACCAGGCCCGCCTGACGCTGGAGCGTCTGGGGTTGAGCCATGAACTGACCGCGCAGTTGCGCCAGCTGTTACACAAACCGCACGGTATCTTTCTGGTGACGGGGCCGACAGGTTCCGGCAAAAGCACCACGCTGTACGCCGGATTGCAGGAGCTGAACAACCATTCGCGCAACATTCTCACGGTTGAAGACCCCATCGAATACATGATTGAAGGGATCGGTCAGACGCAGGTCAACACCCGCGTCGGCATGACCTTCGCCCGTGGCCTGCGCGCGATTTTGCGTCAGGACCCGGATGTGGTGATGGTCGGTGAAATCCGCGATACCGAAACCGCAGAAATCGCTGTTCAGGCGTCGCTCACTGGGCACCTGGTACTTTCCACGCTGCATACCAACACGGCGGTGGGGGCGATTACGCGTTTGCAGGATATGGGCGTGGAGCCTTTCCTGCTCTCTTCCAGTCTGACGGGCGTGATGGCGCAGCGGCTGATTCGCACGCTGTGCCCCGACTGCCGCCAGCCCGCGCCTGCCACTGACGAAGAAAAACGCCTGCTGGGGATTACCGACGCGCGTACTGTCACGCTGTACCATCCGCAGGGCTGCCCCGCCTGTAATCACAAAGGTTTTCGCGGACGTACTGCCATCCATGAGCTGATCGTGGTGGATGCCACATTGCGTGATTTGATCCACCGTCAGGCCGGGGAACTGGAGCTGGAACGTTATGTCCGGCAACACTCTGCGGGTATCCGCAGCAACGGCATTGAGAAAGTGCTCGCCGGAGAAACCTCTCTCGATGAAGTTCTGCGGGTAACCATGGAGGCGTAATGGCACTGTTTTACTATCAGGCGCTGGAGCGTAATGGTCGCAAAACCAAAGGCATGATTGAGGCGGATTCCGCGCGTCATGCCCGCCAGTTGTTGCGCGGTAAAGAGCTCATTCCCGTGCACATTGAAGCCCGGCTGAATGCTTCGTCAGGGGGAATGTTGCAGCGTCGGCGGCACGCACATCGTCGCGTGGCGGCGGCAGATCTGGCGCTGTTCACTCGCCAACTGGCAACGTTAGTACAGGCAGCAATGCCGCTGGAAACCTGCTTACAGGCGGTCAGTGAGCAAAGCGAAAAACTGCATGTAAAAAGCCTCGGAATGGCGCTACGCAGCCGGATTCAGGAAGGTTACACCCTGTCGGACAGCCTGCGCGAACATCCCCGCGTCTTTGATTCTCTGTTTTGTTCGATGGTGGCTGCCGGAGAAAAATCCGGGCATCTCGATGTGGTGCTCAATCGCCTGGCGGATTACACCGAACAGCGCCAGCGCCTGAAATCACGTCTGTTGCAGGCCATGCTCTATCCGCTGGTATTGCTGGTGGTGGCAACGGGCGTGGTTACTATTTTGCTGACGGCGGTAGTGCCGAAAATTATCGAACAGTTTGATCATCTCGGACACGCGTTGCCCGCTTCCACCCGCGCGCTTATCGCCATGAGCGACGCGTTACAGGCCAGCGGCGTTTACTGGCTGGCAGGTTTGCTGGGGCTTCTGGTGCTGGGGCAACGGTTACTCAAAAATCCTGCTATGCGCCTGCGCTGGGATAAAACCTTGCTGCGCCTGCCCGTGACGGGGCGTGTTGCGCGCGGGCTGAATACGGCGCGTTTTTCCCGCACGTTAAGCATCCTCACCGCCAGCAGTGTTCCGCTGCTGGAAGGCATTCAGACCGCTGCCGCCGTGTCGGCAAATCGCTATGTCGAGCAACAACTGCTGCTGGCGGCAGATCGCGTCCGCGAAGGAAGCAGTCTGCGCGCCGCGCTGGCGGAGCTTCGCCTGTTCCCACCGATGATGCTGTACATGATCGCCTCCGGTGAACAGAGCGGCGAGCTGGAAACCATGCTTGAACAGGCCGCAGTCAACCAGGAGCGGGAATTTGATACCCAGGTAGGACTGGCGTTAGGGCTGTTTGAACCGGCACTGGTGGTGATGATGGCGGGCGTGGTGCTGTTTATCGTCATCGCCATCCTTGAGCCGATGCTGCAACTGAACAATATGGTTGGAATGTAATTTACGGAGTTATCACATGAATTCGTTATCCCGCACACAAAAACCACGGGCAGGTTTTACCCTGCTGGAAGTGATGGTGGTGATTGTTATTCTTGGCGTTCTGGCAAGCCTGGTCGTGCCTAACCTGCTGGGCAACAAAGAGAAAGCGGATCGGCAAAAAGCCATCAGCGATATCGTGGCGCTGGAAAACGCGCTGGATATGTACCGACTGGATAACGGGCGTTATCCGACCACCGAGCAGGGGCTTGAGGCGCTGATCCAGCAACCGGCCAATATGGCGGATTCCCGCAACTACCGTCCAGGTGGATACATTAAACGACTGCCAAAAGATCCGTGGGGCAATGATTATCAGTATCTCAGCCCCGGTGAAAAAGGGATGTTTGATGTTTACACCTTAGGGGCGGATGGTCAGGAAAACGGAGAAGGCGCTGGCGCAGATATCGGTAACTGGAATTTGCAGGAGTTTCAGTAATCAGTGCCTGAACGCGGATTCACTCTTCTGGAAATCATGCTGGTGATTTTCCTTATCGGCCTTGCCAGTGTGGGCGTGGTACAGACTTTTGCGACCGATTCTGAATCGCCCGCGAAAAAAGCGGCGCAGGATTTTCTGACTCGCTTTGCGCAGTTTAAGGACAGGGCGGTGATCGAAGGACAGACACTCGGTGTGTTAATCGACCCGCCTGGCTACCAGTTTATGCAGCGTCGTCAGGGGCAGTGGTTGCCCGTTTCTGCGACCCGGTTATCGGCACAGGTTACGGTGCCGAAACAGGTGCAGATGCTGTTACAACCCGGAAGTGATATCTGGCAGAAGGAATATACTCTGGAGCTGCAACGTCGTCGCCTGACGCTGCATGATATTGAACTGGAGCTGCAAAAAGAGGCGAAAAAGAAGACGCCGCAGATCCGTTTTTCGCCTTTTGAACCCGCCACGCCGTTTACGCTGCGATTCTATTCGGCGGCGCAAAACGCATGTTGGGCGGTAAAACTGGCACACGATGGCGCGTTATCCCTCAGTCAATGTGATGAGAGGATGCCATGAAGCGTGGATTTACCTTGCTGGAAGTGATGCTCGCGCTGGCGATTTTTGCGCTGGCTGCCATGGCAGTGTTACAGATTGCCAGCGGTGCGCTGAGTAATCAGCAAGTTCTTGAGGAGAAAACGGTAGCTGGCTGGGTAGCTGAAAACCAGACCGCTCTACTTTACCTGATGACCCGCGAACAACGGGCGGTCAGGCATCAGGGCGAGAGCGATATGGCAGGAAGCCGCTGGTACTGGCGAACCACACCGCTGAATACAGGTAACGCGCTGCTTCAGGCGGTGGATATTGAAGTCAGCCGTCACGAAGACTTTTCGTCGGTGGTTCAGTCACGACGCGCCTGGTTCAGCGCCGTGGGAGGCCAGCAATGAAAAAGACTCGCGCTGGTTTCACGTTACTGGAAATGCTGGTGGCAATCGCCATTTTTGCCTCGCTGGCACTGATGGCGCAGCAGGTGACAAACGGCGTTACGCGCGTGAATAGCGCCGTCGCCGAACACGATCAAAAACTAAACCTCATGCAGCAAACGATGAGTTTTCTGACCCACGATCTGACACAAATGATGCCACGCCCGGTAAGAGGCGAGCAGGGGCAGCGGGAACCGGCGTTACTGGTTGGCGCTGGCGTGCTGGCGTCTGAGAGTGAAGGGATACGCTTTGTGCGTGGCGGTGTGGTTAATCCGTTGATGCGCCTGCCGCGCAGTAATCTGCTCACCGTCGGTTACCGCATTCATGACGGTTATCTTGAACGATTGTCCTGGCCGCTGACCGATGCAGCAGGCAGCGTGAAGCCAACAACGCAAAAATTAATCCCGGCGGATTCGCTCCGTTTGCAATTCTACGACGGCACGCGCTGGCAGGAGAGCTGGTCGTCAGGGCAGGCGATCCCTGTGGCGGTGCGCATGACTCTGCATTCGCCGCAATGGGGCGAGATTGAACGCATCTGGTTGTTACGCGGGCCGCAATTATCATGACCACCTCACCACCAAAACGCGGAATGGCACTGGTCGTGGTGCTGATATTGCTGGCGGTCATAATGCTGGTAACCATCACGCTTTCCGGGCGGATGCAACAACAACTTGGGCGAACGCGCAGCCAGCAGGAGTACCAGCAGGCGCTGTGGTACAGCGCCAGTGCAGAAAGCCTGGCGCTGAGCGCGCTCAGTCTGAGCCTGAAAAATGAACAACGCGTGCATCTGGCGCAGCCGTGGGCTTCCGGCCCTCGTTTTTTTCCTCTGCCGCAGGGGCAAATTGCCGTCACCCTGCGTGACGCACAGGCCTGCTTTAACCTGAATGCTCTCGCTCAGCCGACGACGGCATCGCGTCCGCTTGCGGTACAACAGTTGATTGCCCTGATCTCGCGCCTGGATGTGCCTGCTTATCGAGCCGAACTGATAGCCGAAAGCCTGTGGGAGTTTATTGACGAAGATCGCAGCGTGCAGACGCGTCTGGGGCGTGAAGACAGCGAGTATCTCGCCCGCTCGGTGCCGTTCTATGCCGCTAATCAACCGTTAGCTGATATCAGCGAGATGCGAGTGGTGCAGGGAATGGACGCCGGACTCTATCAAAAACTGAAACCGCTGGTTTGTGCGCTGCCGATGACCCGCCAGCAAATCAACATCAACACATTAGACGTCACGCAAAGCGTGATTCTCGAGGCGCTGTTTGATCCGTGGTTAAGCCCTGTTCAGGCGCGGGCGTTACTACAACAACGTCCGGCAAAGGGTTGGGAAGATGTCGATCAGTTTCTTGCACAGCCGCTACTTGCTGACGTCGATGAGCGTACTAAAAAACAGCTAAAAACCGTCCTGAGCGTGGACAGCAATTACTTCTGGCTGCGTTCGGATATCACCGTGAATGAGATTGAACTGACGATGAACTCGTTAATTGTCCGCATGGGGCCACAACACTTTTCGGTTCTCTGGCATCAGACAGGAGAAAGTGAGTGAGTTCCATGCTTGAGATTTTTTTCCCGCTTTGCGCCACCGACCCCATCCGCTGGCAGCGCCGTACACCCGACGTGGAGTGCGGTATCTGGCCTGACGTCGACAACGAACAGCTTCAGCAATGGCTGCAAACCGATGCGATTCGACTCTACATTCCCGGCGAATGGATCAGCGTCTGGCAGGTTGAACTGCCTGATGTCGCCCGCAAGCAGATACCGACTATTCTGCCCGCCTTACTGGAAGAAGAGCTGAACCAGGATATCGACGAACTGCATTTCGCCCCGTTGAAAATCGACCAGCAACTGGCAACCGTGGCAGTGATTCACCAGCAGCATATGCGCAACATTGCGCAGTGGTTGCAGGAAAACGGCATCACCCGCGCTACCGTCGCGCCGGACTGGATGTCCATTCCTTGTGGATTTATGGCTGGCGATGCGCAACGGGTTATCTGCCGCATCGATGAATGTCGGGGATGGAGCGCCGGGCGTGCGCTGGCTCCGGTTATGTTCCGCGCACAGCTCAATGAGCAGGATTTACCGCTTTCGCTAACCGTGGTCGGCATTGCGCCGGAAGAGCTATCGACATGGGCTGGCGTAGACGCTGAACGCCTGACCGTTACGGCTCTGCCAGCCATTACCACTTATGGCGAACCGGAAGGGAACCTGCTAACAGGGCCGTGGCAGCCTCGCGTCAGCTACCGAAAACAGTGGGCGCGCTGGCGGGTGATGGCTCTGCCGGTATTGCTGATTCTGGTTGCGCTGGCAGTGGAACGGGGTGTGACGTTATGGAGCGTCAGTGAACAGGTGGCGCAAAGCCGCGCCCAGGCGGAAAAACAGTTCTTAACGTTGTTCCCGGAGCAGAAGCGGATTGTGAATTTACGCTCTCAGGTGACGATGGCGCTGAAAAAATATCGCCCGCAGGCCGACGATACCAGGCTGCTCGCAGAGTTGTCAGCGATTGCCAGCACCCTGAAAACGGCGTCACTTTCCGACATCGAGATGCGTGGCTTCACCTTTGATCAAAAACGCCAGACGCTCCACCTTCAGTTGCGGGCAGCGAGCTTTGCCAGTTTCGACAAACTGCGTAGCGCACTGGCGGCAGATTATGTTGTGCAACAGGACGCATTACAGAAAGAGGGTGATGCGGTTTCCGGCGGCGTAACGTTGCGGAGGAAATAACATGTTACGCGATAAATTTATTCACTATTTTCAGCAATGGCGTGAACGCCAGTTAAGCCGTGGCGAACACTGGCTGGCACAACACCTGGCGGGGCGTTCGCCGCGCGAAAAAGGCATGTTACTGGCAGCGGCGGTGTTTCTGTTTAGCGCCGGATATTACGTCCTCATCTGGCAGCCTTTGAGCGAACGGGTAGAGCAACAGGAGACGATGTTGCAGCAGCTGGTGGCGATGAACACCCGACTGAAGAGCGCCGCGCCGGATATTATCGCAGCGCGAAAATCCGCCACAACAACGCCTGCGCAGGTATCGCGGGTCATTAGTGACAGTGCTTCCGCGCATTCTGTGGTCATCAAGCGGATAGCTGAGCGCGGGGAGAATATTCAGGTCTGGATAGATCCTGTGGTGTTTAATGACCTGCTGAACTGGTTAAACGCGCTGGATGAAAAGTATGCGCTGCGGGTGACACAAATTGATGTCAGCGCAGGTGAGAAGCCAGGGATGGTGAATGTGCAGCGACTGGAGTTGATAAGAGGATAAGTGTTCCAGTAAATTCCCTGTGAAATTAAACCCGAAAGGTGAGTGTATAATCTTCTTATCCACTCACTTAATTGAATATTTTTGCAATAAGAAATATCCCATTCCCGTCATCACTGAATGTTCTGCAAAACAACAGATACGAGTTCTCTCCTGAAGCAGCCCCGCGTCCTATAAATATGCTTAAGTGTGGCAATACATCATGAATATTAATAGATGTAATGAATCATTGAGTGGCAATTGATAGGTCAAAACATATAGGATAATTCTTGTGTGATCTGTATTTTGTGTAGCCTGGAAATTACTAAAATTCCTGGAGACAATCAGAAAGGAAATTTTAAGTAAGCAAAATAATTTCCACAGAAACTATCCGTCGATTTGAAACAATGTCTGCTCAGGTATATCTACTGAGGGATAGTGCTGGCTGTAACGCTGGTTAAAATAAACGCGATAAATAATCAAGACATATATTTTAATCGACAACAATAATTGCTGCTGGAATTATTCCTGCGACTTAAATAACATTGTTTAAATGTGACGAATATCACAAATATGACCGCAAAGAGGGGGCTGAAGATATAAATAAGAAGTACATGAGTGAATTTTAAATAGGGAAATAGTTTCTCGGTAAATAATTGATTGGTAATAAATTCGTGCGTTCTGGTGTGAAACAGATTGCAGGTGTTGTTACGCCTAAAATTTATAGGTGGTGTTATAATCCAGTAGTTAACAGTAAAAGCAAAAATAATTTCTTGTGAAATTAAAAGCTCATTTTTGAATAAGTGTGTTCCGGAGTAATCCAGAACGCATGGTGCTTTACGTCTTTTTTACCCATACAGGCTAAGCAAAAAGAGTTACGCATAATTTCCTGAGAAATTAACTCTACATTCTAAAACGGCCAGTTTTCTGAAATGACCAGAAGACCGAATACATTCATGCCTGAAGAATGGATTAGAAGAAATGAGACGGAAATAGATTAATTTATCCCTGCGGAAATAATTTCTGCTGAAATTGTTTGCGGCTATTAAAAAGTCAAACCGTCTGAACGTATTTTATCCAATTACAAACAAGTATTACCTCCAGTGTATTGGTAGCTGTTAAGCCAAGGGCGGTAGCGTACCTGAAGAGATTAGGATCACATCATCAAATGGCAAGAAGTGGATTTGAAGTCCAGAAAGTCACCGTAGAGGCATTATTTCTACGAGAAATACGAACACGTTTTGGTAAGTTTCGTCTGGGGTATTTGTGGGCGATTCTCGAACCCTCTGCGCATTTGCTGATACTGTTGGGCATTTTTGGTTACATTATGCACCGCACGATGCCAGACATCTCGTTCCCGGTGTTTTTACTTAATGGCCTGATTCCCTTTTTTATCTTTAGCAGTATCAGCAATCGTTCTGTAGGTGCTATTGAAGCGAACCAGGGACTGTTTAATTATCGTCCAGTAAAACCCATCGATACGATCATTGCGCGCGCTCTGCTTGAGACGCTGATTTACGTCGCTGTTTATATTCTGCTTATGCTCATTGTCTGGATGGCAGGCGAATATTTCGAGATAACAAATTTTTTACAACTTGTGGCCACCTGGAGTCTGCTGATCATACTTTCATGCAGCATTGGCTTAATATTTATGGTCGTTGGTAAAACCTTCCCCGAAATGCAAAAGGTTCTACCGATACTTCTTAAGCCCCTTTATTTCATCTCCTGCATCATGTTCCCTCTGCACTCAATTCCTAAGCAATATTGGTCTTATCTTCTCTGGAACCCATTAGTACATGTGGTGGAGTTAAGTCGCGAGGCCGTTATGCCTGGCTATATTAGCGAAGGCGTGAGTCTGAACTACCTAGCAATGTTTACATTGATAACCCTGTTCATTGGTCTGGCGTTATACCGAACTCGTGAGGAGGCAATGCTGACATCATGATTAAGATTGAGAATTTGACGAAGTCATATCGTACGCCAACGGGGCGACACTATGTGTTTAAGGATTTAAACATTGAAATCCCTTCAGGAAAAAGCGTTGCCTTTATTGGTCGTAATGGTGCAGGTAAATCAACGTTACTGAGAATGATTGGTGGCATTGACCGCCCCGATAGCGGAAAGATCATCACCAATAAAACGATATCATGGCCAGTCGGCCTCGCCGGTGGATTTCAGGGAAGTTTAACCGGACGCGAAAACGTAAAATTTGTTGCGCGGTTATACGCAAAGCAAGAAGAACTGAAAGAGAAAATTGCGTTTGTCGAAGAATTTGCCGAACTCGGCAAGTACTTTGATATGCCGATCAAAACTTACTCATCTGGTATGCGATCTCGCCTGGGTTTTGGTTTAAGCATGGCATTTAAGTTTGATTATTATATCGTCGATGAAGTAACCGCAGTCGGTGATGCCAGGTTTAAAGAGAAGTGCGCCCACTTATTTAAAGAAAGGCATAAAGAGTCTAGCTTTTTAATGGTTTCACATAGTTTGAATTCATTGAAAGAGTTTTGTGATGTGGCGATTGTGTTTAAAGACGATAATGCGGTTGGGTTTTTTGAGGATGTTCAGGAGGGGATAGAGGAGTATATAGAAGGAAAACTTATTTTATATTAACATATTCATATGTTTTTTAATCATGCGCCTGAAAGTTGACTTAATAAAAATATATAATTTATCTTCTCTTGATGATAAAACTACAAGAAATGACTGAGTTTTTTGTTTGCAACAATAAAAATTATATAAATAGTTAATGGGGCAACTTGTTATTTGTTCAGCGCGTTTGATTTGCTAATTGAAATGCTATTTTCTACTATAAATGTCGAGTTTGTTTCCTAGAGGTAAAGAATGAAGAATATTTTAATAGTAACCCCGGAAATCCCATATCCAGCATTTAAAGGGAATCAAAACAGAATTCATCAAACAATCAAACTGCTGGAATCATTAAATTGTAAAATATCACTGGCAATACTTAACTCAAATCAAAAAGAACGGAAAAGCATTGATGTAAAGAAAGATGTTTTAAAAGCTTATAAGTTATCTGATGTAATTGTAAAAAGGCATCCTAAATTCTCAAAAGATAATGTTTTTTCGGCATTAAAAAAGATAGATGAGAGTCTTTTTGGGGCGGACAGGATTTGTACGCAAGAGACTTGTCCATATACATTTAAAAAAGTTGTAAGGAAATATATAAAAACTAAGTCACCCGATTATGTAATTGTTAATTATTTGAAACTATCCGATGTAATTCCACGAGGTTACAAGGGGAAAACAATAGTTGATACACACGATTTTGCTACAGAGATAATGAAAGGAGCCCTAAAGATAAAACCAAACGATAGATTTGATCTCGCTAAATTTGAAAAAAGTGAGAGAAAATGTATTAATAAATTTGATACAGTAATAGCAATTAATCCAAATGAAGAAAAGGAATTCAAGCGTAGATTTGGCATCAAAAATACTGTGTTCATACCCGGATTTCATAACGTTAAAACATGTGTAAATAGAGACTCTAAACATAAATATGATATTTTGTTTGTAGGTTCTAGTTCACCATTTAATATAGAAGGATTCATGAAGTTCAATGCGAATGTTATACCGCAGCTTTCGAAACTACTTGGAAAAATGCCGTTGATCGCTGTAGCAGGAGATGTAAGCAATTGCGCAGCTATAAAAAAAATTAAAGGAAATCATATTAATCGTCTTGGTCGTGTTCCAGATCTATCAGAATGTTATAATTCAGCAAAAGTTGTAATCTGCCCAATACTCAACGGCGCAGGTATGAAAATAAAAGCCGTTGAGGCTCTTTCTTATGGAAAGGCAATGGTAACAACCACCTTGGGTTGTGATGGTATTAATATTAAAAATGGTGTTCATGCCATTATTGCAGATCAATGGCATGATTTCACTTCTGCGCTTTATGATATACTTACTCATAACGAGAAAAGAATACAGTTAGAAGAAAATGCACTGCAGTTAGCTAAAGATGAATATAGTTTCGAAAGTGTGGCTATAAAATGGAGGGAAATATTAGAACTACCTAGGGATAATATTTGTATAAAACAGGTAAATAGCATAAGAAAAACACCAGTTAATGAAAGTAAAACGCCTTCCCGTAAAAAAGCTTTAATTTTCGGTATGGATGCCAGATTATTAATGGATATAAATCTACATATTGCAATGGAATTAAGAAGACAAGGAGTTTTTAGTGAGATTGTGAAGGTCGAAAGCTCTCATAAAAATTTTTTCATGCAGCATGACTTTATAACACATTCACTAAAAGAAATGTTTACTAAAAAAAATAGAGATCTGGCAGAAGAGTGGTATAGGGAAAATCATGAACTTCCTATCGCAAAAATGAGCTATCGAGGAGTAAATATTGGAGTTGATATTTTAACCCATAAGAGAATGTTTCCAGAGCATTATGAGAAAGATAAATTTTCTAAATCAATAAAATATTGTATTCTTTTGATTGAGACATTGTTGAATCTTTGTGAGAAAATACGACCAGATTTTTTGGTAAGTTGGAATGGAAATGGACCTCATATGATATTCATTCCTAAAATTGTTGCAAAGATTATAGATGTTCCGGTTCTCTTTGTAGAAAGAGGGCTTCTGCCATCTACTTATCTTGTGGATTATCAAGGTGTTAATTTTAAAAGCTATCTTGCGGGAAGTTACATCGACATACCGCCAAACAATAAATTTCATTTCGCTGATAATTATATAAAAAACTTTTCTGATGCTAATGAGACGATTGTTAACACTAATGATTTGATCATTTCAGATAAACAAAGAATATTCCAAAAATTAAAAATTAAAAATAAAGGTTTTATTCTTTTTTGTGAGCAAATAGAAGGTGATTCCAATATAATTATAAATTCACCTAAATTTAAAAAAATGCGACAAGTGATTAATGAACTAATGCCCGTCGCAAAAAAATTAGGTTTTTCTCTTGTTATTCGCCCTCATCCTGAGAATAAAAAAAGGCAAATTGATTATCCGGCTGGATGCATAATTAACTCAGATATTAACCTACACTCCTTGCTTAAAGCTTCAGAGTTTAATGTGGTCATAAACTCTACGGTGGGTTTGGAATCTCTTATTTTGAATAAATTGACATTTGTACTTGGGAACAGTATTTATACGGGGAAGGGTTTTACATATGATGTTCGTTCAGGGGAGGAAATAATATCTATTTATCGTGAGTTTGCTCATCAATCAGATGATGAAAAATACGAGAAGGAGCTAAAGTTTAAATCTTTTTTAATATATTTGTTATGTAATTATTTAGTACATTATAAGGATTCATCATATGATGAAATCACATATGATATATTTGAAAATATTTTAATAAGGCTCGGATTTGAATATCGCTTAAAAACAAATCCTAAACAAACAAAAGCATGTCAGTATTTAGTTGGTGAAAAAAATAAAATTAATTTTATTTCTGGTGATGTTGCAATAATAAATACGGTTAATTCAAAAACAAAGTTGTATTACACAGGTGTTGATAGACCATCTTTTTCTATTTCTAAAATATTTGAAATTTATCCACAGTTGAACGTAAATAGCCCTGTGTGGTCCTGCAAGCCAAATAAAATAGAATCTTTTCTAAAAAGCAAAGAAAAAAATGAAAAAAATAGAATATTTATTATAATAATGGAGAATTCCAGCGAATATCTTTCCGACATTAAAGGGTGGATGAAAAAAAACAATCTGAAAGCAATATTTTTAGATGAGTATTTTACAGTGCAATAAATAACATTATTTTGCGAAATAAAAATAATTTTGGTCAATTGTAAAATATCCCGCCAAAGATACTGGTGGGATATTTATGATATAGGTTATTTAAAATACTAATAACCAAATGCGTATCGATAATTTTCAGATGACTAGTTTGGTGTTAATTTACCTATCCATTTTTATCGGTTAAATTCACATTGCATTTGAGAAAAGTGATTTATTTGAATGGTATGTTAAAACATCTTCATTGCTGCTGTTTTATATGAGTAATTATATTTTAATAGTTATATAGGATAGTGATTATAAAAGAGAGCAAGGCCATTGAAATAAATATTTATAATTGTATGTAGATTAAGATATGTAATAATAGATGCATTTATATGATTTATTGTAGGGTTTGTATTTAACTAGATAATACATGGGCTATTATCTGTTTTTTATTGCGAGATGTGTTTTATTTTCCACCATCATTCTGTTTTTAAAAAACCTTCCCCCATAATAAACCCCATTAACCTGCGTCTTCACCAATAAATACCCCCGAAACTTCTTAAACAGTTTCATATCCGGTTTAAAATCGGCCTGCCAGAACTGGTGCAAATGCCCTTGATACGTCAAGCCTTTGATGTCGTACAGGGCATTGCCCATCACTTTGAGTGGTTTGTTATGAATCAGCGCAGAGATCCCCGCCGTACTGTTAATCGTCACCACCGCTTTTGCATGGCGTAATAATTCCGGCATCGGGAGATCGTGCACATAAATGACGCGCTCACCTAAGCCATATTCCTTACTCAACCGTTTAATTAATGGTCGATAGAGTCTGTGACCACGATCCATTGGATGATGTTTGATCACCAAATAACTTTCTTTCGGCGCTTTACGCGAAAATGAGTACATGACTTCATTAATATAGTCACGCACATCGTTATAATTGCTGTGGTTACGAATCTGGCTATCGTTATATACCTGCAAAACGGCAAGATAATAACGCTGATCCAGCTCGTTCATTAACCTCGGCAATACCTTACGCTGTGTTACCTTGTAAAGTTGCTTGCGCCAGTATGCGCGAACCCAGCAACGTGCCTCATACCAGGGAGAAAACGATTTGTGATGGCGATAGCGAGGAAACTCATGACGGTAATGCCAGCCTATCAGGTAATACCACATCGCATGGCCAATACGTTTCATTGTTGAAGGTGTTAAGTTCTCAACATGCGGCGCAGGCATATCTGGTAACTTACGATAAAAATCCGGATCGCGCGGTAGCGATGAATATGCGTTCACTCCGCCTTCTTCAACAGTAATAAATTGCGGGCGTAAATATCCTTCTTCAAATGCCAGGAAGCGGATACCTTTCGACTTTGCCCAGCGTTTTGCTTCTTTATGCAATGGGCGGCAATCGCCAAAGCAGAGGATAGTGTCAAAGTCATATTGCCGGTGGAGATCTCGCAACCATCCGGGAAACTCTTTCGGTGTCTGGTAGTAAGCCAGATAATGTCGATGGCGGCAGTAAAAACGATCCCCACCGTTGAATACAACATTCACAGCGTTACGGCCTAATGACTCTAGCCACTCGGCAACATCACTGAAAAAGGGTCCCATTGGCCCCTGCAATAGCAGATATTTTTTACCGGATAATAAAACGGTTAGTGCATTACCTTGCATAAATAATTTGCGTAATAGTCAACTGTGAAATTGTTTAGCCAAATCTGACTTTGCAGAACATAATTAATTTGCGGTAATAGCGTATTACTCGCCCCGCTTTTTTTCTGGTAATAAACATCGGCTTGCGCGGCGTCTGGATCAAATATTCCGCCGCCTCTTCAACCGTAATAGGTTGTAGCCGTGTTGGGTGGATATAGGTTGGATAAACAATCAGCGCCTGATATAGCAGATCCGCTAACGTTAATTTTCGCTCGCGACGCGGGCAGCGATGTTCATCGACGGTTAAACCCCAACCGGCATAGAAAGGCAGGCCGTAACAATGTACGTGCTTGTCATGTAATAACGCTTCAAACCCCGACAGTGACGTCATGGTATGCACTTCATCTGCGCGCTGAATGCATTGAATAATATCTGCGTCCAGTGCCTGATAATCAGCAAGTTCAGCAGTCAGTTCTGCCGGAATATCGCCCTTGCGATTCCCCACCAGTACATCCGGGTGCGGTTTATAAATAATGTAAGCGTGTGGATTACGCTCGCGTACTGTGCGTAATAACTCAAGATTGCTCTTAATCGAGACAGTGCCTGTTTTAATAGAGGCATCGTCCTCTACCTGACCCGGCACCAGGATAACTGTTTTACCTTTGGCTTCGGCTGGTAGAGAGAAATCGGCTCCCAGGTTGTACTTACTCAGTTTGCTTTCAACCAGTCGCTGGCGTAATTTTTCCGCTCGCATCTTCTGCGCCAGCGTTAGCTGGCTATGATTCAGCAGCACTTCCAGATCGCTGGGGCGTGTGGCGTCATAGTAAATACCGCGTTTATCCAGCACCAGCGATAGCGGCGGCAGCAGGTCAGAGCCAAGTCCGGATGAACGCAGAAAACCATCTTCCATTCGCCATAATGGCAGTGATTTTCGCTGCGCTTCGGCTTGCCATTGTTGTTCTCCTTTTACACCCCATACCACGCAGGCGCTCGCCGCAGTACAGCGACGTGAAAAACTCAGCCGGTTTGTCGCCGTTCGTAAGAAAGGTTTCAGGATCGCCGACTTCCACAGCGTTAAGCCTGGCGCCCATAAATTGCCATTACGCTGCTGCTGATGGCGGCGTTGTAATTGCAGCCATTGCAGCACGGTAAACAGATCGCTTACTGCTCCCGTTTGCGGATCGATATAGCGACAGTAACGCAGGTATGCAGCGGCAAAAAGTTCTTCCAGCGTGGCAGAACCGCGTCGGGCAGATAACAAAGCGGACTGCGGATGACGATCGTCCGTTAACCCCCAGCCTGCATACCAGGGCTGACCGAAGCATGTCACTGGTTTTCCTGCCAGCAAGGCTTCAAAGCCGTACTGGGAGGTCTCGACGTAAACCCGGGAAACGTGTCGTAACAGCGACTGCGGACTGACATTCTCCGCAATCAAACGTACTCGTTGCGTGGCGCGCAGATCGGCGAAATAACCTGTTTTCTTTCCTTCCAGTACATCTGGGTGCACCTTCACCCAAATTGTCGCTTGAGGATTTTCCGCCATCGCGGCTTCCAGCATGGCGGCGAACTCATTCTGACCCGCATTACCATACGTCACTGACATATCATTAAATGTCTGATCGACAACCAGAACGATGTCTGAATGTTTTGACTCATCAGCCACAAACGCAGGCGCCAGATTATATTTCGACAAATCTTCGGTCACGATGGTGTGCATCGCTTCTCTGGCCTGATCTGCCAATGCTGCATTTCCGGCTTTATCCTGTACCAGTTTCTCCAGCGCCGAAGGCTTGCTGGCATCGTAGTAAATGCCGCAATCATCCACCACCAGAGAAAGCGGCGGCGCACCATTGACGCCAAGATCCAGTGAACGCACAAATCCATCTTCCAGACGGATGACCGGTTTTCCCGCTGCTTTGGCGATGGCGACTGGTTTCGCCGCGCTGGGGCGATGTCCCCACACGGCGATAGCATCAACTTCTTGCGGAACAGGGCGCAGCAGAGAAAGTTTCTGGCACGGTTGCGCCAGAAATTTCTCCAGATGTGGAATACGCCAGATGCCGGACGAGAAAATGCCAATCATGCGTTTTCAGCCAGTTCCTGTGCCATCAGGGCGCGCACTTTTTCAAGACATGCAGGGGTGTCAACGCCCGGACCGGTTGCGGCAACCTCAAACGTTCGAATGTTGATTCCCGCGTTCATTAACCGTAGCTGCTCCAGTGATTCCGCCTGCTCCGGCATGGACTCCGGTAACTGGCTGTAGTTTTTCAGCACATCGCGACGATAAGCGTAAATACCGACGTGTTTCAGATAGCGCGCTTTTTCAGCATTACGCGGATACGGAATCGGCGAACGGCTGAAATAAAGTGCATCATGGCGGGTATTCACCACCACTTTTACTGTGCTGGGCTCCGTCGCTTCTTCGGCAGAAATCGCGTGGCATAGCGTTGCCACCGGCAACACGGGATCGTCACGCATTCCTTGCAGCAGCGTTTCTACATCCTGCGGGCGAATCATAGGTTCGTCGCCCTGCAGGTTAATGTAGATATCTGCCTCGACTTTATGCATCACTTCGACCAGCCGATCGGTGCCGGATTCATGATCGGTACGCGTCATGATGGCTTTCCCGCCAAACGCCTGCACGGCCTGTTCAACACGCTGATCGTCAGTTGCCACCCAAACTTCTGCGACGCCCGCCACCTGTAACGCACGCTCGTAAACATGCTGGATCATCGGTTTACCAACAATATCGAGTAGCGGCTTACCCGGCAGGCGTGATGAGCCATAACGAGCCGGAATGACAATAACTGCTTTGCTCATTTCAACTCCTTACAACGACAGAATCACTTTTGCACCCACCGCCAGCTGATAGAGGATGGTGGAAATACCACGGGTAACTTCAATGTTTTTCGATTCATATTTCGGCAGAACCATAATCTCATCGCCCGGCTTGAGTGAATCCACATCTTCCGCGTTGACGGCGGCACCGTTCTGACGAATGACGATAATTCTGGCGTTACCCGATTTCTGCGTCAGGCCACCGCATTTCTCGATGTAATCCTCGGTGGTCATTCCCTTCTGCCAGCTCACCGCGTTCGGGAAAAGCACCTCGCCATGAACCATAACCAGCGATGTTTTCTCCGGAATATTGATGACGTCGCCATCTTCCAGCAGAACAGAATCAATATTGGATTCGTTGAGGATCACTTCACCTTTCGGAACCACGGTGCGCGCTTTCGCCACGAAGCGGCTGATCAGTTGCGCTTCCTGCATTCGCAGGCTGGCTTCTTCTTTGGTGGAGGACTGGGCAGAAAGTGACGCTTCCTCCAGCTTTTGCAGCGAGAGATTCAGCATCTCTTTCTGACGCTGAGCCACTGATGGGCGATAAAGCTGAACCGCGTTCATCTGCGACATGCTGTTCGGGCGGACTTTTTCCAGAACCGCACGCATGGTGGAACCATAAGGCAGTACCATGGCGTGTTCACCGGAGTGCGCGCCTTCAACCCGCACCTGAATGGTGCCGGCATAGCGGTCAGTGCTCACAATTAATGTATCGCCGTTCTGCAACATACGGCCTGGCGCAGAACTGATCGGATAGTATTCGCTACGTTTTTGCAGCCCCTGTTTACGCATAATCGTAATGTGCGTCGCACCAGGTTTAGGGCGCGCCCAGCTCAACGCTTCTGTTACAGGAATGCTGCTTTCGCGGAACTCAAAGTCGTAGCTGTTAAAGACATCGCCCTGAACGCTGAACGTATGTTGACGAGGCCCAACGATGATAGTGTCACCATCGGCGAACTGCGAAAGCCCCAGCTTACCGTTCAGCAGGAAGTCATACAGGTTGACGTTAGAGCGCACGCGGTTGCCGCGCTTGACCACAATATCAACGTAGCTCCCGCGCTCTGGATCAACGCCGCCAGCCTTGATCAGATAATTGAGTAACGAATCAGACGTCACGCCACCGTACAGACCGGGATTACGCACAAAGCCGGTCACGTACACTTTTACTGGCTGCGCCTGTAATAAGGAGGCGTAGACGTTGACGTTGGACTGGTACACTTCCTTTACTTTTGATGTAACCAGAGTGTTCAACTGGCTATTGCTAACCCCGGCAACTTTCACTGGACCAACGTTTGGCAGAAAAATATTGCCTTTGGGATCAATCTGTAATGCACCATCAAAGGTGAACGCACCCCATAAACGAACCTGAATGCTATCGCCCGGATTCAGAATATAGTCAGGGTTGAATCCCACTGTCGCACCGCTATCCGCGCTGGTGCCGTTGAAAAGTTGGGCACCAAACATACGGCTCATCACCACCGGCGGCGCTGGCGGTGGGGTATTGTCGAAGCCGCTCATGTTTTGCGTATCCGACTTCTGTCCGCTCAGAATACCGGGGAGTGGCGCTGCTCCTGTCAGGTTTGGGTCAGCGTTAATATCAATGGCCGCGCTGGCCTGCGCCGCGTGACAGGCGGCAATCAGTAAAATTGATTTAAATAATTTCATCACAAACTCATTCAGCGACAGCGTTAATCTCGGTGATCTTCAATAACAGCCAGCAATAGTTTCAGGGTGCCGAACAGCAGGCAGCACACCAGTAACCAACAGGCGATCAAATAAGGGATGTTTGGAAAAGACGATTCCTGCGGCAACTGTGGCGAACTGATAACCGACAGCACCTTGAGCTTACGAGCCGCTTCTACACGGGTCTTTTCAATGGAGGTCAGGGTCAGTTTGTACAGCTCGCTGTTGAACTCTACTTTTGATTTGATTTCTTCAAAATCCACTGCCATGCGGTTTAATTTGTCACCTTGTGGCGCCGTGATTTTGCTTTTTTCTTCGTCGATTTGTGCCTGCAATGACTGAATCGCATTACGCGCACTTACCACTTGTGGTGCATCTTCACGCAGATATGTCAGCAAGTTACGCAGGTCTGCTTCCATCTGGATCTTCTGACCCATCAGCGTATTGACTAACGTGCTCGCGGCCTCCGCCTGGGCTTGTGGATCCAGGACGTTGTTGCTGTCCTGATAAGAGAGCAGTTCCGCTTTGCTGGCATCCAGACGCTGGCGCGCTTTTTCCATCTCGCTTTCTGCAAAGGCAAGCTGATCGCGCGCAATGCGATGCGACATCTCATTGATAAAGCGTTCTGACTCTTTCAACACGGTCTGGTTAAATTTAAGCGCAAACTCCGGGCTAAAGCCCTGCGTCTGAATATTCAGCAATCCGGTCTTATCGTCATACGAAACGTTGATACGATCCTTGTAGTACTTGAGGAAGCCTTCTGCGGTTTCATCCTTGCTAAGATGATTAAGAAAATCGAGCCCGCTGTGGCTAAACGCTTCACGAAAATTCAGTTGCTTATCCAACGCCGCCAGCATATCCGGCGAGTTGATGTACTCTTTCAGATACAACGCATCTTCTGCGGAACTGGGGTTAGAGGCACCCAGAAGCAGACCAAAATTCAGGCTGCCGCTGTTTAAATCATCTGAGCGTTTAATGGCGACTTTCGACTCGCTCATATAGCGAGGCTGGCTGAAGATAGCCAGATAGATCAGCAGCACCGCCATCGGTGCCAGAATGATGATTTTCGCCAGGTGTTTTTGGATATCTGCCAGTGAGATGGCAGACAGACGAGCACGCATCCAGGATACGGCAGACTTCACTTTTATCAACATGTAACGATTATCAAAGTTTCAGTGGGGCGCAAACTCAATGAGAGACTAAACTCTCGCACCCCGTTGCTTAATTAGTCGAAAATGCGCACAAGGCCAGTGACTTTATTTGCCTTGTTAGTCACCAATAATGTTGAGACGCGGTGCTTTTGCATTTTTTCTTCCGCTTCAATGATCATGGTGTCTTCCGGTAGCGTCAGCGGTTCACGCGTCATCATCTGCGCAGCCGTGGCGGATGTCAGAGAATCCTCTTTTTCCATAAAGCGACGCAGGTCACCGTCGGTGATAATGCCCGCCAGCCCGCCTTCTGCGTCTTCTACCATCACCATTCCCTGGCATCCGCTGGTGATACGTTGAATCACGGTTTTAAATGACGCATCCAGTTGCACCGCAGGAACATCATGCTGCATGACATCCGCAACGCGGGTCAGCAGGCGACGGCCTAATGAACCGCCCGGGTGATAACGTGCAAAATCATTTGGCATAAATTTGCGCTGATGGATCATGGCAATAGCCAGCGCATCACCGATCGCCATGGTCAGCGTGGTGGACGTTGTTGGTGCAAGATTATTCGGGCAGGTTTCATTCGCCATGTGGAGTTCCAGCACGGCATCAGCATTTTTTGCCAGCGTGGAATTTCCATTATTGGTAATGGCGATAATTCGGTTGCCGAAATTTTTCAGTGAAGGAACCAGCTTGAGGATTTCATCCGTTTCGCCGCTGGCGGAAATAAGGATCAGGAGATCGTAGGGCGTAATCATACCCAGATCGCCATGGAATGCTTCTGCCGGATGAATAAAGAAACTCGGTGTACCGGTAGAGGCCAGCGTCGCTGACATTTTACGACCGACATGCCCTGATTTACCCATTCCCGAAAGAATAACGTGCCCTTTACAGTTCATTATCAAATTAAGGACACGCTGGTACTGCCCGGAATCCAGTTGTTTAGACAAGTTTTGTAATGCTGCGCCTTGTTCTGCCAGGGTCTGGCGAACAGAGGTAATTAAATATGGATCGATAGTACTGCTCTGGTCATCAGGTAAATGTCTTTCAGACATATCAGCTCCTTTGCACGGAAATAATGCCACAGTCACAACAAACCCGAACCCACAATAAATTATTGATATTAAATCAATGGGTTATAACGAAATATTTTTATGAATATAAAACCATGGTCAGCCCATGCGCTTATGCAGGGCTTATCACCTTCTTATTAAGTCGCAATGTCTCATGGGAGTGCGAAGATGCTGCAATATTACAGGCGAGAAGGGGGAACCAAATTTTGCCCACCTATTTAACACACCCCTACATTATGAACAAGGAATTTAGGATTTTTATCATTTATTAAAATGTTTCGCGCTTAACTATTAAGTCAAAAAACAATTTAGCAATTGATTTTTTCTTTGTAAAAAAAGAACGTATGGCACTGTTATCAATGAATAAAACACGTCAGCAATGGCGATGATGTTTTGTGATTAACTATTTAAACCGGACATAATAAACAGATTGACAATTTCCCTGTAAAGCAGAAGAAAATAATAAAATTTTGGTGGTGAATATTAAATGATATGATAGTTGAGAGATTGATTATTTCTGGTGATTGATGCGGAATTAAACCAGGCAGGATTGAATTTTGGCTATATCTATTTTTCAGGAGATTATTATTAAATAAAAAATAACGATAGTGATTATCATTGGTTGAGCTGGAGCCACATATGCCAGCGAGTACGTCCGTCCTGGGCCTTCTTTCACTTCAGAGAAAGAGCCGATGGAAGAACAATCATCAGGCTCTTTTTGCGTTACACGCGCCGGTAAGGAGGTGCCTTGTATGAAGGCGTCTCCGACAACCACCAGTTCACTCCAGACTCAGAGTGGTTTATTAATCGCGTCATAAAGATGGTTCAACGTTTTCAGGCGCTGCTTGTATGCTTTCGTCAGGCAGGTTGTATTGCCACCACACTGGCGACGTTCAGCCAGCCATAGTACCTGTGAGTCATGCAGTTCCCCGGCGGCTCCCATCGCGTAAAGCCCATGAAGAAATTGATACTTAACGCTCATCTCCACATCCAAATCGTTCAGGCTATGTGATGAACAAATTGCTTTTTCATCCGCACTGCGGGACTGGCGGCAGTCAAAACTGGCTGCCGTGGCGGAGAAAGCAGGGAGAGTGATGATGAGAAATGCGGTAAGAATATTTTTCACTGGTCGATCTCCCCGGAACGAATAACGGGCCCCGGAGCCATGGTCAGGGTTTTATTTCTCAACAGCCTGAATCCCATCGCCTCTCCGGTTTTCACTGACAGTTCACAGGCGAAGTGAAAAGTCGTCCAGTTAATCCCTCTACGGTACTGGCCATTACCTGTCAGCAATGCAGGTGAGACCAGACGCTGCATATTATGTTTTCCCTGATCGAAAATAACCTTATCTACGTCGGTGTACCGCTTCTGTAGCTCTTTCAGAGCGAGTGGTCGGCAAATAAATTCGGCCACACGTTGAGCTTCTGTCCAGTTGGTATAGACAAAATTACGGTCATCTTTCCCTTTTACCTCGTGATTAATGACGTTATTCAGATGTTCTACCTGGGCAGGGTTCAACGTGACGTTCGCGGCAAATGCAAATCCGGTATACATACAGGATATTGCGGTAATTATAACCAAACGTTTAAAACTCATAAATACTCCGTTACGCATAAGTTTCTACATTTACTGTGCAATGACAATGTAAGATCCAGGAATAATTAACATGCTGCGCTGCATCAATTTTTTATGGTTAATCAGGTCGTTCGGGTGTAGGCCTGAATATGCTGTAATGCAAATTTAAGCTTGCTTAAAATAAAATCTCTTTTCCAATATTGAGACCTGTGGATACGGGTATGACCTGATTGCCGGACAAGAATTTAATGTCAGTACACGGCGAATACTTATGAATTACTTAGGCAACATGGGCATAACTATCAGATAACAGTATCTGTGGCATAGGCGCGGGTAAGTCAGTGTTTTGCGCTATATATGGCCTGTCCATTAACAGATGCTGTGGTAAATAAAAAACAAAATAACATAATAAAAATATAATTAGGAATATTTATAAAGACGTTTTTAATCAATTGATATGGCTGCGATTATTTTTATTGTCAGGCAATTTTCCCATTATTTTTTATTCTCAATATGTTGATCTGCATTGCTTTTTTCATTTCCACATTGCCTTAGCATCGAGTTAATTAAGTATTGTGATTAATTTGACTTTAATTGAATTACGAGAGGGAACTATGAGTGACAGCTTCCAGCGGGAGATACCGAAGGGCCGTATTAATCTGAAATTAGATCTGCACACCGGGGGAGCAAGTAAGAAAACAGAATTACCCCTGAAGTTACTGGTTGCGGGTGATTTTAGTAATGGTCAGGAATCCGCGCCATTATCTGAACGTAAAAAAGTTAATCTTAACAAAAATAATTTTGATGCGGTTCTTTCTGAATATTCCCCAAAAGTAAATCTTATCGTTAATAACACACTTGCTGATGACGGTAGTGAAGACAGCATCAGGTTGACATTCCAGAGCATAAAGGATTTCTCCCCGGAACAGGTCTCCCGACAAATACCACAGCTAAAAGCCATGCTTTCCATGCGTAATTTACTTCGTGATTTAAAAGCGAACCTTCTGGATAACCAGACTTTCCGTAAAGAACTGGAAAACATTTTGCTGGACCCGGCATTAAGTGCAGAACTCAGAGCAGAACTATCAGCTCTGGCACCTAAACAGCCGTAACGGTCACGATGATTTAACGGATTAATAAGGAAAATGTTGATGTCTGTAAAAAATGAGAATGCTGGTGGCGAGAGTGTGGTGCTTGAACGTCCTGCTGCTGCTGGAGTTTATGCTTCCCTGTTTGAAAAAATTAATCTCAGTCCGGTCTCTGAGCTGAGTTCTCTGGATATCTGGCAGGACGCACAGGCGATGTCGGATGCCACTGCGGATGAACGTTTAACGGCCGGGATGCAGGTGTTCCTGGAGTGTCTGACAAAATCGGGATCGAAAGTCGAAAAGCTCGACAAAAATCTGATTGACCACCATATCGCTGAACTGGATTTCCAGATCAGCCGTCAGCTTGATGCCGTTATGCATCATGAGGACTTTCAGGCGGTAGAAAGTCTGTGGCGCGGCGTGAAATCGCTGGTCGATAAAACAGATTTCCGCCAGAACGTGAAAATTGAACTGCTGGATATATCTAAAGAAGACCTGCGTCAGGACTTTGAAGATAGCCCGGAAATTATCCAGAGTGGTTTGTACAAACATACCTACATTGATGAGTACGACACGCCGGGAGGCGAGCCGATTGCCGCGCTGATTTCCGCTTATGAGTTTGATGCATCTGCGCAGGACGTGGCGCTGATGCGTAATTTATCAAAAGTGTCCGCAGCGGCTCATATGCCATTTATCGGTTCTGCAGGTCCGAAATTTTTCCTGAAAGAGTCAATGGAAGACGTTGCGGCCATCAAAGATATCGGTAACTACTTTGACCGCGCCGAGTACATTAAATGGAAAAGTTTCAGGGATACGGACGATTCCCGTTATCTGGGGCTGGTTATGCCACGCGTGCTGGGTCGCCTGCCGTATGGCCCGGACACTGTACCGGTGCGTAGTTTTAATTATGTTGAAGAGGTGAAAGGCCCGGATCACGATAAATACCTGTGGACCAATGCCACCTTTGCTTTTGCGGCCAACATGGTGAAAAGCTTCATCAATAACGGTTGGTGTGTACAAATCCGTGGTCCACAGGCGGGTGGTGCGGTGCAGGAGCTGCCAATTCACCTGTATGATCTTGGCACTGGCAACTAGGTAAAAATCCCCTCAGAGGTGATGATCCCGGAAACCCGCGAGTTCGAGTTCGCGAATCTCGGTTTCATTCCCCTGTCGTACTACAAAAATCGCGATTATGCGTGCTTCTTCTCGGCGAACTCCACGCAAAAACCCGCTCTCTACGATACTGCGGATGCTACTGCCAACAGCCGCATCAATGCGCGTCTGCCTTACATCTTCCTGCTGTCGCGCATCGCTCATTATCTGAAGCTGATTCAACGTGAAAACATTGGCACCACCAAGGATCGCCGGTTGCTGGAACTGGAGCTTAACACCTGGGTTCGTGGTCTTGTGACTGAAATGACCGACCCGGGCGATGAGTTGCAGGCATCTCACCCGCTGCGTGATGCGAAAGTTGTGGTGGAAGACATTGATGATAATCCGGGCTTCTTCCGCGTGAAACTCTACGCCGTACCGCACTTTCAGGTGGAAGGGATGGATATCAATCTCTCACTGGTTTCCCAGATGCCGAAAGCCAAGTCGTAAGGCGAGGGGAAATCAGGGATGAAAATTTTTCGCCCACTTTGGGAGGATGGAGCCGCGCTGGCCCCACAACAGTTCCAGCAGCAGGCTCGCTGGGACGAACATATTGCTGACACTGTTGCAGGAATGGGAATTTCCCATCCCTGGGGCGTGGTGAATGCTGAATTCGATACCGCAGCCCTTGTATTGTCAAGCCTGAATGCTACCCGTCTGGTGGTACGTTTTCAGGACGGCACGATGGTTGATACTGACCTGGCGGATAATCTTCCACCGGTCTGTGATTTATCCGTCGCAAACGGCTCTGAGGTTGTTGAAGTCGTTGTGGCGCTGCCGTTGCTGAGTGCCAGTGGTGGCAATCTGGATAATGGTCAGGACAGTGAGCGCCCGCGTCGCTGGAAATCTGAACGCGTAGTGGTTCAGGAGCTTGCCGGGCATGAAAGTGGTGAACTGGCCATTTTGCGTAATGCCGTCACGCTTCGTTTATCTACGCAGGAAAATACCGCTTACCTGACCTGTCCGGTGGCTCGTCTGGCACGTAATGCGCAGGGACAGTGGAATCGTGATCCGTCTTTTATCCCACCGATGCTCTCGATTGCGGCAAGCCCTTTGCTTGTGGCTGAACTGAGCGATCTGTTGGTTCGTCTGCAGGCACGACGTAAGCGTCTGATGGCGATGCGTCGCGAAAGCAACGAGCGTCTGGCCGATTTTGCGGTGGCTGATGTTTCTCTGTTCTGGCTACTCAATGCCCTGAATAGCGCCGAGCCCGTGCTGACCGAACTGATGCAGACTCCGGGACGCCACCCGGAGTTGCTCTACCGTGAATTGACCCGCCTGGCAGGCAGCCTGCTGACGTTTTCACTGGAGCACGATGCCAGTGATATTCCTGTTTATCAGCATGATACGCCTGAACGAGTGTTCCCGCCGTTGCTGGCTCTGCTCGATAAATTGCTGGAAGCCAGTCTGCCCTCCCGGGTTATCAGTATTCAACTGGATCATGCCGATCAGTTCTGGAAAGGATCGCTGCATGATGCCCGCTTGCGTGAAGGGGCTGATTTCTATCTTTCCGTTCGCTCCTCCATGCCGAATCACGAACTGCAAGTGAAATTCCCGCAGCTTTGTAAGGCAGGCAGTCTCGATGACGTTTCAGATGTCGTGAACGTGGCGCTGAGTGGCATGGTTATAAAACCACTCAGCCATGTGCCTGCGGCGATCCCTCTGCGCCTTGAAAACCAGTTCTTCTCTCTGGATCTGAGTACCGATGCGGCGCGGGCGATGCTGGAGGCGGGTAGCTGTACCTTTTACACCCCGTGCTCACTGGGGGAGGTGAAACTTGAACTGTTTGCGGTGTTACGTGCATGAATAATTCCAGTCTCAGCCAGATTGAACAGATTTTCTATCTAGGCTGGTTGATGGCCAGCCAGCTACGCGGCGGGCAAGAAGTTCGGGACGGGGAAGGGCTTTATCGCCGGGCCTGTCGTCTGGTTCAGGAAGTGCGCAAATCGCTTTCGGATGCGGGCTACAGTGATAGCAGCCAGGAGCACATGGTATACGCGCTGTGCGCCTTGCTGGATGAAAGCGTTCTCAATCGGGGCACTTCTGACGATGGTTATCTGGCCTGGCGCCGTGATCCGTTGCAGGCTCATTTCTTCGGTACTTTGAACGCAGGTGAGGTGTTATGGGAGCGTATCCGCAACCTGTTGAAAGAGTCCGCACCGGACATGGCCGTGCTGACCTGTATGTATCGTACTTTACAACTGGGATTTGTTGGACAGTACCGGGCGCAGAACGACGAACGTCGTGAAGACGTGGTGCGTGCGCTGGGGGAACGAGTGCCCGCTTTTACGCTTGCTCAGGATGCGCCGATTGTCGCCAGGGTATCCAGTCTGCGCAGCGGTCGCCGACTGTACTGGCTTTCCTGGATTATCGGGGCGGCAGTACTGGCTGCGCTGTGGTACTTCTTCTCTTCCTCCCTCACCGAACTGGTGAGTCAGACGGTCAGGCCGGGGTAAAGGATGCGTGATGTTTACCGGAGTCTGTTAACCGTCCTGGCGGGCGTACTGGCACTGTGGCTTATCCTGGGATTCTGGTCACCGTCGGTCGGGAGCCGTGTGGCATTCAGCCTGCTAATTATTTGGGTCTGTGGGGGAATGCTCTGGCGTCAGTATCGGACATCACTGATACGGGCACCGGCGCTCAGGGATATTGTGGGTGAGTCTCTGCCACCGGAAGATTTTCAGGGGGCAGTCATTCTGGTGTGTGGCGATAACAGCGCATTATTTGCGGAGGGGACACGGCATCGTGAAACCCGTCAGGGCTGGTATCTGTGGGTAAAAGATGCAGAGCAGTTGCCATTGTTGGCTCAACACCTGAGTCAGATTCGTCCGGCTCTGGTGTCACAGATCTCGATATTGTTGGCGATCTTACCCGAACGCCACACCTCGGATGCGGAGTTAACCCAGAGTCTGCGTGGCTGGCAGCGTGCTGTTGCGCAATGCCATATCTCACTTGGTCAACTCCCGCCGCAGTGGATCGTTATCTGGCTGTCACCGCCAGTCGCTTGTGTTGATGCTGAGCCGGTCTGGTTTACTACTGTCAGCCAACGGGCAGGACTCCAGGTATATCAACCCGGTCAGGGGAATTTGTCACTGACCGACTGGGCTCAAGAAACAACTTCGGGTGAGTGGCTGTCCCGCCTGAGCCAGGTGCTATGGCTGGACAGTGGACTTGCCTGGCTGAATACCGCAGTTAACAGTCTGCTGTCGGAGCGTCAGGGAGAACTGCCAGCTCTGAAGCCCTGTATACAAGGGCTGTGCATGGCTCCCGTGAGCGGTCTCGCCGGGAACCTCTGGCAACAACACATTGCCTCTGTTACTGCGCTGCCGCCTGATACGGTGGAGAGCGGTGAGCTTTTGCCGTTGCCTGAACAGCTGCTGTCGGCGCTGCCGCGTCGTCGTGGCGTCAGTCGTCGGATGGTGTTCTGGCGCTATGCCGGGCTGCTGGGGAGCATTTTTCTTGCACTGGCGATGCTGGCGTCCTGGGTTAACAACCAGCGTCTGATCCGCAATGTCGGCGGCCATCTTGCCTTATACCACCGTCTCTCCGACACCCCTCTCACGCCTAAACTCCAGGCACAGCAGCGTCTGCGCGCTGATGGCGCACTGCTGGAGGACTGGCAGCGGCGCGGTGAACCTTGCGTTATCGCCTCGGGTTATATCAGGGGTCGCGTCTGATACCTGCTGTTGAAGCCGCCGTGAATGACCTGCCGCTACCACCATCACTATCACCGTCACCGCAGACGGTTATCAAAAAAATCGTACAGGAGCCGAAGACTATCCGCCTTGACAGCATGTCGCTGTTCGATTCCGGCAAATCGGCGCTGAAAGCCGGGTCCACCAAAATGCTGATTAATTCGCTGGTGGGCGTCAAGGCAAGGCCTGGCTGGCTGATTGTGGTCGCCGGTCACACAGATAACACCGGCAACGCACAACGAAATCAGACGCTTTCTCAGAAACGTGCCGAAGCGGTGCGCGACTGGATGCATGACACCGGTGACGTGCCGGAAAGCTGTTTTGCGGTGCAGGGCTATGGTGCAAGTCGCCCGCTCGCAACCAATGACACCCCGGAAGGCCGTGCGCTAAACCGCCGTGTCGAAATCAGTCTGGTATCGCAGGCTAATGCCTGTCAGATACCGGGTCACACCCTGGCGTCATCGCAGGATGATGGCGCATCACAACATAATAGAGAGTAATTCCATGGCAATTCCTGTTTATCTTTGGCTGAAGGACGATGGCGGCGCGGACATCAAAGGGTCTGTGGACGTTCAGGATCGTGAAGGCAGCATCGAAGTGGTGGCTCAGGAACATAATCTGTACATCCCGACCGATAACAACACAGGCAAGCTGACCGGCACCCGAATCCACACACCGTTCCTGTTTACCAAGGAAATCGATTCCTCCAGCCCATACCTGTACAAGGCGGTGACCACCGGACAGACCCTCAAGTCTGCAGAATTCAAGTGGTACAAAATTAACGATGCGGGTCAGGAGGTCGAGTACTTCAACACCAAACTTGAGAACGTGAAAGTGGTGAAGGTGAACCCTGTAATGCACGACATCAAAGATCCTTCTTTCGAGAAGCACAACCACCTTGAGCAGATCGAACTGCGCTACGAAAAAATCACCTGGACCTACAAAGACGGCAACATCATTCATTCCGATTCATGGAACGAACGCGCGACCGCGTAAGTCACGAGCGGGCAGAGCTTCTCTGTCCGCTTTTTCGTTTTTGCTGAACGTCTGAAGTCAACGGGCTTTCAGCAAAGAACCCACAATCTGCCAGCCTGACCGTATGCGCTTTGGTCTCCTTCCTGGGAAACAGCGAGGGGCGGTAGCGTGTCCAGGAACCGACAAAGAGAGAAATTCATGGAAAATCCAGCCATCCTGCTGCGACGTTTGAACCCTTACTGTGCCCGTGCGATGGAAGGGGCGGCTTCGCTCTGCCAGACCCGTGCGCATACGGAAATTCTGCCGGAGCACTGGCTGCTGAAATTACTGGAGCAGGGCGAGGGCGATCTCACTGTGCTGGCTCGTCGCTACGAGTGGGACATGGACAGCCTCTGGCAGGATTTGCTTGGCTGGCTCGACAAACAACCGCGCTCAGTGCGCAGTCGTCCGCAGCTTTCAGAAAACATCCAGACGCTGATGCAAGAAGCCTGGCTGATTGCCTCACTGGCGGGTGAGGCGCAGATCCGAAGTCATCACCTGATGATGGCTCTGGTTGATAAACAGAACCTGGTGCGTTGCGATGGTCTGTGGCCGTTATTGACCCTGGGCCTGAGTCAGTTGGAACGCCTGCGCCCGTTACTGGATGCTCAGTCAGACGAGCGTCCTGAAATGCAACAGGAAGCGGAGCTGGCGTTTGTTGGAAATCCCGTTGTCGTGGAGATAAAAGAGGGAGAACTCAGCCCGGCACTGCAAAACGTGCTGGATAAGTTTACCCTCGACGTCACTGCTAAAGCCCGCGAAGGCAAAATCGACCCGGTGTTTGGGCGTGATACTGAAATTCGCCAGATGGTGGATATTCTTTCTCGCCGCCGAAAAAATAACCCGATTCTGGTCGGTGAGCCGGGTGTCGGTAAAACGGCACTGGTAGAAGGGCTGGCGCTCAGAATCGCTGAAGGCAATGTGCCGGAGTCGCTCAAACCTGTCGTGCTACGCACTCTTGATCTCGGTCTGCTGCAGGCAGGAGCGGGTGTGAAGGGGGAATTTGAACAGCGTCTGAAAAACGTGATTGATGCAGTGCAGCAGTCACCAGTACCAGTTTTGCTGTTTATCGATGAAGCGCACACCATCATCGGCGCGGGTAACCAGGCTGGTGGTGCGGATGCCGCCAATCTGTTGAAACCGGCACTGGCGCGTGGTGAATTACGAACCATCGCCGCTACAACCTGGTCTGAATACAAACAATTTTTCGAACGCGATGCCGCACTTGAGCGCCGCTTTCAGATGGTGAAAGTGGACGAGCCCGACGATGACACCGCCTGCCTGATGCTGCGTGGCCTGAAATCTCGCTACGCCGGACACCATAATGTGCATATCACCGACGATGCGGTTCGCGCTGCCGTTACGCTTTCCCGACGTTATCTCACCGGTCGCCAACTACCGGACAAAGCCGTTGACCTGCTCGACACCGCAAGCGCCCGTGTGCGCATGAGTCTCGACACCGTGCCTGAACAACTGATCCGTATCCGCTCCCGGATCACCGCTCTTGAAATGGAGAGGCAGGCACTACAGGAAGACATGGCTGTCGGTAATCAAAACTACGGTGAACGCCTGACGGCAATAGAACAGGAAAAGAACACCTTCAACGTTGAACTCAACGAACTGGAAACCCGGTACGGTCAGGAGCTGAAACTTACCGAACAACTGCTGGAAAGCCGCCAGGACATTTCCCGTCAGAGTAAAACGTACTCCCTGCAACAGGAGTTGAACGGTATGCAGCACAGCAACCCGTTACTTTCAGTCGATGTGGATGTGCGTACCGTTGCTACCGTGATTGCTGACTGGACGGGCGTCCCGCTGTCGTCGCTGATGAAAAACGAGCAGACCGAACTGCTGACGCTGGAAAACGAAATCGGCAAACGCGTAGTCGGGCAGAATGCGGCGCTTGAAGCCGTCTCCCGGCGCCTGCGTGCCGCGAAAACAGGCCTTACTTCTGAGAATGGCCCACAGGGTGTGTTCCTGCTGGTTGGCCCAAGTGGTGTAGGGAAAACCGAAACGGCGCTGGCTGACGTCATGTACGGCGGTGAAAAATCACTGATTACCATCAACCTGTCCGAGTATCAGGAGCCGCACACCGTCTCCCAACTGAAAGGCTCTCCTCCAGGCTACGTCGGCTACGGGCAGGGGGGCATCCTCACCGAAGCGGTGCGCAAGCGCCCGTACAGCGTGGTGCTGCTCGATGAAGTCGAAAAAGCGCATCGTGACGTGATGAATCTGTTCTATCAGGTTTTTGATCGGGGCTTTATGCGCGATGGCGAAGGCCGTGAAATCGATTTTCGCAATACGGTCATTCTGATGACCTCAAACCTTGGCAGCGACTATGTAATGCAGTTGCTTGATGAACAGCCAGATGCCAGTGAAGGCGACCTGCACGAACTGCTGCGCCCGATCCTGCGCGAACACTTCCAGCCTGCGCTGCTTGCCCGCTTCCAGACGGTGATTTATCGCCCGCTAACGGAAGCGGCGATGCGTGCCATCGTGGCAATGAAACTCTTACAGGTCAGCACGCGCTTGCATCGCCACTATGGCCTGACCACATATGTTGACGAGAGTCTGTATGACGCTTTGACCAGTGCCTGCCTGCTACCGGACACCGGAGCGCGCAATATCGACAACCTGCTCAACCAGCAAATTTTGCCGGTACTGAGTCAGCAATTGCTGGTTCATATGGCGGCGAAACAAAAGCCGATTTCGCTGACGCTGGGCTGGAATGATGATGAAGGGATTGGACTGGAGTTTAAACCTGGCTAAAGGAGCTAAGTGATTATCCGATGGAACAGCAGGCACGGATTATTGCTGATAATTTTGTACTGCAAAAATTTGGGTATTTTGAAATGAGACTGTTGTTATTAAAGGTCATTATTAGTGCCGTTGGGCTGGAGCCATAATCACTCTTTTTCTTACCGGCTGAATCCCTTATTTAATCCCGCAACCTGCCCGTCGGTAACAGCGTCATGGACAACGGGTTATCCCATGGAGTCAATATTATGAGTCTGACAGATACGCTGAATAACGCCCTGTCTGCATTAACTGAAGGCGGGCTGAACCGCTACCGTCTGGATATTCCGTCCTGTACCGCATCGCCGGATGTGGAGGCCTTCAGTGGTGAGGAGTGCATGAGCGGGCTGTATCATTACACCGTTCTGTTTACCAGCAGTGACCTGAACATCAGTGCATCGCAGTTACTGAGTAAACCGGCGACGCTGACCATGGGAACAGGGCCACTGACAGGGCTGAGCGGGCAGAAAGTGGTGCACGGGGTGGTGACAGATTTCAGTCGTGTCAGCGGTTCACGTGACCAGGCGACGTACCGGATAATTATTGAGCCGTTTCTGTCCCTGCTGGGCAGGCAGTACCGCACCCACCGTTTTTTCGTCAATAAATCTGTACCGGAAGTGGTCACGGAAGTCCTGCAGGAGCATGGTCTCAGAGGCTGGGAGTATGAGTTCACTCTTAAAGCCGGTTATCCGAAGCGTGAGCAGATAAACCAGTACCGGGAAAGTGA
Organism: Escherichia sp. MOD1-EC5495; assembly: GCF_002965965.1. NCBI lineage: Bacteria > Pseudomonadati > Pseudomonadota > Gammaproteobacteria > Enterobacterales > Enterobacteriaceae > Escherichia > Escherichia sp. MOD1-EC5495. Next base: position 4,494 of record NZ_PTRI01000020.1, on the reverse strand, counting down.
CCTGGCGTTTATTGAGCGCCTGCTGGCTGAAGTGGGGATATTTTATTTTTTCACCCTGCAGCCGGACACCCTGACGGAAGTGGTGCACTTTGCCGACAGGCAGAGCGCCTGGACTTTCGGTAAAACGCTGGCGCTCAGCAGTCCGTCGGGGATGAGTGACAATGGCGCGGATTCGGTGTGGGGGATTAACGTCCGGCATCATGTGGTGGCACGTTCGGTGACGGCGGATGATTACAATCACCGTGAAGCGCAGAACATCCTGACGTCGGTGCCGGCGGACATGACCCGTGGCGACGGGGAAGGGAACACCTACGGCGATGTGTACCATTACCTGCCGCGTCATCTTGAACGGGGCGACAAAATCACCCCGGCGGCGGAAACCGGCAATTTCTGGGCGCGGCTTGAGCATGAACGCTTCCTGTCAGGACAGACAATGGTCAGCGGCAGCAGTAATGATGCCCGGCTTTCCCCGGCTCAGGTGCTGACCATCAGTGAACGGGCTGTTCCGCCGACCCTGCCGTCAGAAACGGACAACGGTATTGTGATTATCCGCACGGTCTACAGTGCGAGCCGTAAGGATGCCCTGACCGTGACGTGGGAAGGGATGCCGTATTACGAAAACCGCTGCTGGCGTCCGGCAGCTAAAAAACGGCCGGTGGTGAGCGGGACAATGACGGCGCGGGTGACCAGCGCCAGGGACAACGATATCCACGCGTGGCAGGATGCGTCGGGGATGTACCGGGTGAAGTTCGATGCCGACCGTGACGACAAAAGTCAGGGCATGGAAAGTATGCCGGTGCGCTTTGCCAGACCGTACGGCGGGGATAAATACGGTTTTCACTTCCCGCTGATACAGGGGACGGAGGTTGCCATCGCGTTCCATGAAGGCGACCCGGACCGGCCGTATATCGCCCATGCGCTGCACGACTCCCGCCACGCAGACCCCGTCACCGAAGCCAACAACACGCGCAATGTAATCTTCAGTCAGCCGCGAAAGGGGCGAAGGCAACGGTATCTGATATCGACAGTCAAAAGACGCTTAACAGCTCACTGAAATATTTGAAAATGCCAGGAATGCTGGCTGTTGCACCGGCTGGAATAGGCATTCTAAGTCCTGAGACTGTCCGACTTGCTTCAGGTGGGGCAAGTATTGGCCTCATGTCAGGTAAAAACACCGATATTAGCGCCGGGCAATCATTCACTGTAGCGGCAAGCAAGTCTGTAAGTTTGTTTGCACAAGCAGCAGGAATGAAAATGTATGCTGGGGCAGGGAAGGTTGATATTCAGGCACAATCTGATGCCATGAATGTTTCAGCATTACAGGACATTACTCTCACCAGTGGTGAGGGAAGCGTGAAGGTGAATGCCAGCAAGGAACTGATTTTAAGTTGTGGTGGTGCTTATATAAAGCTCAGTGGTGGGAATATTGAACTGGGCTGTTCAGGGAATATTTTGCTGAAAGCGGCCAATGTTAATCAGACGGGAGCTGCGACACTTGATTCTCAACCTCTTACTTTCCCTAAGGGGTATAGCGGAACGTTTACTGTTACCGATCCTGAATCAGGGGATATCAAACCATTCACTAGTTATAGAGTAACCCCTCCAGATGGCGAGGTACTTGAAGGAATATCTGACTCGTCAGGGAAGACTGCACCGTTTTACTCATCGACACCAGGTAATGTAAAAATTGAGTTTCCACGTGAGATAAAAGATGAAGGTCCTGGGCATTGGGTTACTGTTGATCATGATTATTACGGGTTGAAGAATACTGCAATTATGGCAATCAACCGTTTAACTTCTATGGGAGATGAGGGCCGTATTTTTGGTTCTGAAGGGAAGGACTATATGAATACGAAAAGAGATAAAATCCAGGAATGGCAGCCTTTGCCATCTGATACTACAGCCGAGATAGAGCAGCAATCAGCAGTATATCGTTACGGAGAACAGAGAAAGGTAACGCAAACTTTTTTGGAAGGTGATGATGCCTGGGCTGTTACAGGTCAGTCGTGGCACTGGCAACCAACGACCGCTGATGATGTCTATGAGGGAATTAAATGAAATTTAGCTTAAAACAGAAACATATATTGTATTGTTGGGCGGTGTTTGATCTCTTTTTCATCGTCAGATTTATCTGGCTGAATATCTCTCAGGGACGAATTCCTTTAATTGATGATATATTGTCTTTTAGCCATATTTATCCTCAGCAAGGGGCGTATTCGCAAGTCCTTTTTTCTTTTTCGTTATTGCTTAATGTCTCGATTGTTTTTTCTGCTGTAATGTTCTTAAAAAAGTGGAAGTATGTGAATTGGGTTGTCTATATTCAAACACCATTCAGATTGTTCTTCATGATCCCTTCTATTTCGATATTGCCATGGATGTTTAAAACTATGTCAATCAAAGTAGGGGCGATATTTCTTGCCGCTGTATTCTTATCGGAGATAATTAAGGTTGGGACATTTTATCTTACAAGAGAAAAGAGCTCATAAATTTTTTAACCTGCATAAAGAAGGATGTTTATGGTAGGAAATACATTAGTAACATCTGTGACGCATACAGAGGAAAAAGCTACGGCTGGAAAACAGAAACCTTACTGGGTTGAAATTCAGTTGGTTGATGAGCAGGGAGATCCCGTAGCGAATATACCATGGCGTGCTGAAAGTTCGCATCCAGTATCCGGACCAGTTGATAACCTTACGTATACGGGTCAAAGTGAGGCAGATGGGCTTATTCGCATTGATATGCCGCATGGGCTTGAATTAAGGCTGGCGTTAGATGGCAATCAACTGGCTACGGAAATGGAAAAACGTGCCTTACGTGTTAGCCGCGATGCAGAAAATGATTCTGTTGTGCGTCCTGAAGCTGAAGAAAAAGGGTATATCTGGCATTATGCCGTTATCGGTGAACTTTGTCAGAGTTCACCAAACCTTGAATTAAGACCAGGGGAAATGTTACCCGCATATCACTTTCCTGCAAATACGGCATTTAAGGGCTTTAAATTCCGAACGAATGAACTTGAAAAACGTCATGTAATAGAAATATGCCCCTTCAGATCGTGGGAGCTTGTTCTACACCATCAAAAGGACTATTCCATTGCGAATGGAATTAACCTTGGGGCGGCAGCGACGCTTGCCTATGCAAATGGCAGTACTCTGGATACGGTGTCAATTACACGTTTTTTTATTAACCAGTGCCAGGATCTTTCTCGCTTACCCCAACTTTATAAAGATGGTTCCGCATGGAATACATTAGTACAGGATGTTCCCTACAGTAATCGATATTATCCTCCAGTGTTTATGGATACCTCGCGAGATACTTCGCCTAAGGTAGACAGTAAGAATTCGCATGGAACAGCACAGGCAAAGGAAAATACTGCTGTGACAAAGGCAGACGGTGATACGCAGCTTTATTATGTTTATAACGTGGATAAGATAATCGTTGCCTGGCGTGGGACGGCTAGCTTGTTTGATGTAGGAACGGATATTGAGTTCAGACCAGTAAGTCCAGAACTATGCGATATAAATAAAACGGGATGTAGTACGTTACTTTCTGCTGGAAAAGTACATACGGGATTTTGGAGTGGATATAGTCGGGTAGAAAAGAAATTTAAATATGAAATAAAGATACTAAGAGCATTAGTTGAAAACAAAGAGCTCTTTATTTGTGGACATAGTTTAGGTGGGGCATTAGCATTAATTCATGCAGCAAAATTAAAAAATATTAATCCAGTTCTCTATACTTATGGAATGCCGCGAACCTTTACCCGCGATGCTGTGATGCAATTGTCGGAGATTACCCATTTCCGTCATGTTAACGATAATGATCCAATTCCAGCCGTACCCGTAGAAGCCAACCTGGATAACGAGTTATATAAATTATGGGGATGGTTGGGGGGGGCACTGGGCTTTTTCTGGTCGTTGGGTGAACTTCTGGCTTACCAGATGGTAACCTGGGGGGATTGCTTCTGGCATCACGGCAATACGGTAGCCTTTCTCACGGTCACTCAGAGTCGGGAATGGAAAGAATGCAAAAGAGGTCTGCCAACGCCGGCAGGGTGTATTACCATCAGAAAATTACTTCCTCTTAAAGCTAAACTTTACCTGGTTCCTGCGTTGGCGGAGCAGGAGATGCAGCAGGCAGGTCAGAAGCAGAAAGAATTTAAAGCATCACTGACGCAAGCAGATCTAACTGACTTTTTCCCCAAAGGTTGTAATCCGGACAGAGGCGTAAATGTAAATATTTTTGATCACTTTATGACCTCCTATATGCCTTATATGTATAACAAAGTGTTAGAGCTGATTGATAACGCCGGAATAGTGGAAAAGCGTACTTTTACTGAGCATCAGTATAACGTTGATTCATTCAGAGAGCAGATGGCAGAAAATAAAAATGACATACCTGAGAGAGAATTAGTAAGAAATAACATTTTTCTGAATATAGAATGGATTTGCCCCTATATTTCCAGACACCTGTTATCACTTAACCCATTACTGGCCT